>RGAJ01000112.1 GCA_009920225.1 Paracoccaceae bacterium | reverse complement strand
AGGATAGTAATTGCGCGGTATGTTGATCGGGGTGCCGGCATCCACGTCACGATCATATTCTTGTTTGAGCGTATCACTGTCATATTCAAAATGGTTGAAGATATAGAGCGCGCGATGCGCTTTATCTTCGATCAAACAGGGGCCAACTTCGTCGCTTGCCAAGAGGGTGGTAAGATCGGATTGTTTGTTGACATCAGACGCGCTAATTTCGGTCCACCGGCTGACAGGGATCACGAAATTATCCGAAAAACCCCGCAGATACGGCGAATTCGGGACCAAATTATTCTGGCGATAACACCCGAATGCCTTTTTGGGCAGGTCAAGTTTGGGCACCCCATGGAAATGATAAATCATCGCCATGCCGCCCCAACACACGCCAAAGGTGGAATGAACGTGGGTTTGCGTCCAATCCATGATGCGTTTCAGTTCATCCCAATAGGTGACGTCTTCGAACGGAAGGTGTTCGATCGGGGCGCCTGTGATGATCAGACCGTCAAACTTTTCGCCCGACGCTTCAACTTCGGTGAAGGTGCGATAAAAGCTTTCCATATGATCGGCGGCTGTGTTGCGCGTTTGGTGTTCGCTCATCCGGATCAGCGACAGTTCAATCTGTAATGGGGTCGCGCCGATCAATCGGGCGAATTGATTTTCGGTTTGGATTTTTTTCGGCATCAGGTTCAAAAGCCCAATGCGCAGCGGTCGAATATCCTGCCGTGATGCCTGATCTTCAGACATAACCATAATGCCTTCACGTGTGAGAACGTCATAGGCTGGTAGGTTTTCTGGTATCTTGATCGGCATTTATGTGGTCCTTGCGCTGGTTTTCCCTAAATAGGGTTAACTCGCCTCGCGCTCAAGTGCGGTGGCGATCAAATCATCGAATTGATCGGGGGTTGTTACCTGTGCAACCTCGTCCGCGGTCACAGTGACACCCCATTTAGACATTCGTTCATAGAGCGGTTGTCGATGCGCCAACGCTTGGGCGTAGGTCCAACGAATGAAATCATCCGGATTCACGTCGTCGGGGCCGATATCCTTTAAGGTTAGGTATTCCGTCCAAACCCGTTCCAAAAAGGCAGGTTGATAGGCCATCGGTTTTGGCGCACGATCAAAGCGGCGGATCAATTCGGCTGTGTGATCCTCTGATCCTTTGATCCAGACCATCAACGTATGACTTGCCAGTGATTTCAAAACAGCATCATTTTGATCATCGGGATTAACCCATTCGCAAATCGACCCGCCCGTATCGCAGATGAAATGCGGATAGCCATAGAGATCCTGCGCCCGTTCAATAAAATACCCCGTATCATTCAAGGCGTTGATTTCGGACGCGCGAAATTGTGCCTGACGGCGTGTGTATTCCGCGATGGGCAATCCGCCCAAATCACTGTTACCGGGTTTCCCCAGATAGGTTGAAACGGGTGTAAGATTGGTAAAGGAAATGTTGGAACCGATATAGATTGAATCGCTCATCAACAGATCGCGCAGAAACGGCACCTTCATCGCTTGGGCCTTGGCGTTATCGGCGATATATTCGCCCATGTATCGGGTTCCAATTCTGTAATCGATTGAATAGTGAAACCAATCGCCAGAGGCACGCAGCATGTTTGAGATATGGGTTTTCCCCAATCCCGACATGCCAAAAAACAGCACTCGTTTTTGCGCGGCGCGGCGCCAGTCTTGCGCAGATGAATAGATCATATCAAACCCCGAATTCATTGGTCCTGTCGTAGCGCAACAGGCATAATTGTCAAATGCTTTGCCCTAGGCTTTGCGCGTTTCTGACCAGATATTCATGTAATTGCCTGTAAAAATTATCGCGGCGCCGATAAAGACCCACATGTCAATCGCTTCGGCATAGACCAACATGCCAACCATCGCGATGACCGGCAATCTGATAAAATCCACTGGCATTACGACTGTTGCAGGGGCCAATGACAGGGCGGTTGTCAAACAAAAATGCGCCAAAAGCCCCGCAAACCCGATCAACACCAACCAAGGCAGCGTATCGAGGGACGGCATGGCGATATCCCCGTCATAGCCCGCACAAATCACCCCAAAGGCCAATTGCATCACGGTCAGATAGAACAGGATACAGGTGATGGTTTCTGTGCGTGTCAGGCGTTTGGTGAAAATTGCAGAGCCTGCAAATCCAATCGCCGACAGAGCCGCCGCAATAACGCCGATGTTCAAGGACTGTCCCGTCGGGCGGGTCACGATCAGGATACCAACAAATCCCATAACCCCCGCCAACACGCGCATCTGTGTCCACCGTTCGTTCAACAGCAAGGGTGACAACAACAAAACCCATAAAGGCGACGTGAATTCCAACGCAAAGACTTGGGCCAAGGGGACAACCGTAATGGCATAAAACCAAAGGTTCTGTCCGGCGAAATGCGAAATGTTGCGGATAAAATGTGTGCCCAAATTGCGTTTTGTGATTTGACCCAATGTCCCAAACATCCGGCCCAAGATCAGCACGACACAAATGCCCACGATGCTGCGATACATCATGATTTCAAATGTATCGAGTTCAAAGCTGATCGCGCGACCTGCGACTGCCATTGCCGAAAACGACACAATCGCGCCCGACATAAACATCACGGCTTTAATCGTTTGTGACATCTTCATTTTTCCTATTGTCCACGTGTGCGCGCATGGGGCAACAGGGGGCGGAAAATGTCAATCGTCAAACAGCATTGGCGCAAATTTTGGTGTGGCTTGGATCCGTTTGATCCAATCTTGGATATGCGGGAATTGGGATAAATCGAACCCGCCTTGATCCGCAACATGGGTATAGGCAAACAAGGCAATATCAGCCAAGGACATCGACGTTCCAACGAAATAGGGGCGCGTTGAAAGATGATGATCCATCAGGCGCAGGGTCGCGTTGCCTTTGATCTGACAGGTGTCATATTCCGCTTGGCGCTCTGCGGGCATGTTTTGGTAAAACTGGATGAAACGCGCTACAGCAATATAGGGTTCGTGGCTGTATTGTTCAAAAAACATCCATTGCAGCATCTGCGCATATTCAAAGCGATCCTGCGGGATCAGATGCGATCCATCGGCCAAAAACGCAATGATCGCATTGGATTCGGCCAATCGACGGCCATCGGGCAGCACCATCGCAGGCACTTTGCCATTCGGGTTGATGGCTAAAAATTTGGCTGTCTGCGTTTCACCTTTGGAATTGTCGAGTGTGATCCAATCGTAACGCAGGCCCAAAAGCTCGGCCGTTAGGTACACTTTGTAACAGTTGCCAGATTTTATATGTCCATAAATTTTCATGATATGCGCAGCGCCAAAGAAATCTCGTGCCACGCTACGCGAAATCTGCATCGCGATAAATGAAATTATTGTATTGAGTACACATGAAAAAGCCCGCAGTCTGCGGGCTTTGGTGATGTTTATATGGGGACGTTTATAGGAATTTACCCATTGCGACGGCTGTGTCGCTCATCCGGTTGGAAAAGCCCCATTCATTGTCATACCACGTCAAAATGCGCACCATGTTGCCATCCAAAATTTTTGTTTGATCGGTGGCAAAAATTGATGACCGGCTGTCATGGTTGAAATCCATGGATACCAAGGGTTCATCCGTCACGCCCAAAATGCCCTTTAATGGGCCAGACGCCGCAGCCGCACGTAATGCGTCGTTGATTTCCTCGACCGTCGTTGCGCGTGATGCTTCGAAGGTAAGATCAACAACAGATACGTTTGGGGTCGGGACACGGATCGCAACGCCATCTAATTTGCCATTTAGCTCTGGCAACACCAACCCAACAGCTTTTGCTGCACCTGTTGAGGTCGGGATCATCGACATCGCAGCCGCGCGTGCACGATAGAGATCCTTGTGCATGGTGTCCAATGTCGGTTGATCGCCTGTATAGCTGTGCACTGTCGTCATGAACCCACGCGTAATGCCTACGGTATCATTTAGAACTTTGGCAACAGGTGACAGGCAGTTTGTCGTGCATGACGCGTTCGACACGATGACATCATCTGCCGTCAGCGTGTGATCATTCACACCAAAAACGATTGTTTTATCCGCGCCTTTTGACGGGGCAGACACCAATACTCGGCTTGCGCCGTTTTCCAAATGCACGGCGGCCTTTTCACGATCGGTGAAGATACCTGTGCATTCCATGACGATATCGACATTGCTCCACGGTAAATCGGCGGGATTACGGATTGCGGTAACAGCAATAGGGCCGCGACCCACGTCAATCGAGCTTTCTGTGGTTGTCACCGTAGCAGGAAAGCGGCCATGCACGCTGTCATAACGCAAAAGATGTGCGTTGGTCTCGACCGGACCCAAGTCATTGATGGCAACCACTTCGATATCTGTGCGACCCGATTCCACAATCGCGCGCAATACATTTCGCCCGATCCGTCCAAAACCATTTATCGCAACTGTAACAGTCATAGCGTGTCCTTATATGTCTATGGTGAAGTTAGCGCTAACATCCATTATTTGCGAGAATTGTCAACCGTATTTTCGCAATTTTAATAAACTTGGTCGGTTTAGCGCCAGAAGGCGACCCATTCGATGAGGTCGGCCAATCGTTTCAACAAAAAGACGCTATTGGCGCCTTGGGCTAGGATGACATCAGTGGCGATCGCCCCAAGAATAAGGAATAGAAATACGATCCAGCCTGTATTGCCCATGTCAAACATCCCGTTTGGTTTTCTTTCTTCCTGCCACGAAGTCGTTGTAAGGTAAACAAAAACCCCGCAGCGGGCTGCGGGGTGTGTCATCATTTCGCAAAATTTGCGGATTTATTGCATCAATCGACCCATGGCGGCTGCGACATCTGCCATGCGGCAGGAAAAGCCCCATTCATTGTCGTACCATGCCAAAACGCGCACCATGCGCTTGCCAACGACTTTGGTTTGGTCGGGTGCAAAGATGGATGAATAGGGTGTGTGGTTGAAATCAATCGATACCTTGGGTTCGGGGTCATAGGACAGAACGTGGCCCATGTGGCCTGCGGCCGCTTCGCGCACGATGTCGTTGATGTCATTTACCGTTACGTCTTTGGACGCTTGGAAAGTCAGATCAACCGCAGACACATTGGGGGTAGGGACCCGCATGGATGTCCCGTCAAGCTTGCCCGCCAATTCAGGCAGCACTTCACCCAATGCTTTGGCCGCACCTGTCGATGTCGGGATCATGGCCATGGCCGCCGCACGTGCGCGATACAAATCCTTGTGACGACGGTCAAGGGTAGGCTGGTCGCCCGTGTAGCTGTGGATTGTGGTCATGATACCGCTTTCGATGCCGACCGCGTCATTCAACACTTTGGCCAAAGGGGCCAAACAGTTGGTGGTGCACGACCCGTTTGAAATCATGGTATCGCCTTTGATAAGATCGCGGTGGTTCACGCCGTAGACGATCGTTTTTTGAACGTTCTTGGCGGGGGCAGAAATCAATACTGATTTTGCGCCTTGGCGAATGTGAACATTTGCTTTGTTGCCATCATTGAAATTGCCAGTGCATTCCAAGACGACGTCACAGCCTGACCAATCGAGTTCTTCGGGATTATATGTCGAAAACACCTGCATCGGGCCGCGACCCAAATCCATCGTGTCGCCATTCACAACAACATTGCCACCAAAACGACCATGCACACTGTCGTATCGCAGAAGATGGGCATTGGTTTCAATTGGGCCTGTCGCGTTAATTTTCACGACCTGCACATCATTGCGTGAACTTTCGGCAATATGCGCCAAGGTACAACGCCCAATGCGGCCAAATCCGTTGATGCCGACTGTAACTGTCATCCCACTCTCCTACATCTAAGATAGGGTGGCTATACCGTATATGCCGCGCTGCGGAAACAATAAAAGGCCTGATTTGACAACATGTTAGCGTTAAAATCAAATGTTGCCGCTAACGTTAGCGCAATCATTTTGTCGGTCGGGCAGTGGTCAGAAAATGAAAGACGCTAACATTTTTGGAGACGACTCAGCGCATGAAAAAAGCCCCACCAAGATGGCGGGGCTTTTCGAGTGATATTTTACGGAATTACATCAGCTCTTTTACCTTGGCGACGATCCCGTCTGGGGTGATGCCGAATTTTTCGAACAGCTCTTCGGCTGGGGCAGACGCGCCAAAGCGATCCATGCCGATGAAGGCCGATTTGCCCGCACGTGCACGTTCACCAAGTAGCCATTGATCCCATCCTTGGCGCACGCCAGCTTCGACACCAATGCGAATGATATTGCCGCCTGGCAAAACCCGCTTGCGATAGAGGTCGTCTTGGGCCGCAAACAGTTCCATGCAGGGCATTGATACAA
>RGAJ01000111.1 GCA_009920225.1 Paracoccaceae bacterium | reverse complement strand
TGTTGGGGCATGGTGCGCGTCGTCCATCACATGATTGTCTGGTCCCATGAAAATCGCGCCCTGTGGTGCGGCCCCATGCATAGCGGCACCCGCATTATTTGGATCGGCCATATGGGTTGCGTGATCTGCATTTGTGTGACCTTCGCTGCTATGTGCGGCGTCTTTCGTGTCATCGTCATGGCCTGCGTCTGCCGCAACCTCATGCGTTGGAATACCAAAGAATTTGTTGACCGTGTTATGGTCGCCGAAAAAGCTGTTGTACCAGATCATACCAGAGAAAACCGCGCCCAGTGCCAAAACACCCAGCGGGATCAACATGACGATTGGGCTCTCATGCGCGTGTTCATGCGTATGTTTGTCGCCACGCGGTGCGCCGTAAAACGTCAAGAACATCAAGCGCCAGCTGTAGAATGATGTAAAGAGCGCGGCAATCACCAACATCCAGAACGCATAGCCCCCTGCGGTGCCTGCCCATGCGCTTTCGATGACGGCGTCTTTTGACAAAAAGCCCGCGAAACCGAAATGGGTCAATGGAATACCAACACCCGTAATGGCCAATGTCCCGATCATCATCGCCCAGAACGTGAACGGGATTTTCTTGCGCAGACCGCCATAGTTGCGCATGTCTTGTTCATGATGCATCGCATGGATCACTGACCCCGCGCCGAGGAACAACATCGCCTTGAAAAAGGCGTGTGTGAACAGGTGGAACATCGCAACCGAATACACACCCACACCCGCTGCAACGAACATATAGCCCAGCTGTGAACAGGTTGAATAGGCGATCACGCGTTTGATGTCATTTTGAACCAAGCCAACAGTCGCAGCAAAGAACGCGGTTGTTGCCCCTAGGAATGTAACGAATGCCATCGCCTCCGGTGCGTATTCCATCAAAGGCGACATACGACAGACAAGGAACACACCTGCCGTCACCATGGTCGCCGCGTGGATCAGCGCGGACACAGGTGTCGGGCCTTCCATCGCATCAGGCAACCATGTGTGCAAAATCAACTGCGCCGATTTACCCATCGCACCAACAAACAGCAAGAATGCCAATAGGTTCGCCGCATTCCAGTCAGACCAGAGGAAATGCAAGTCCTGCTCTGCCAAAGACGGCGCCGCCGCAAAGATATCATCAAAACGGATGCTATCGGTCAGCATGAACAAACCAAAAATACCAAGCGCAAAGCCAAAGTCACCGACGCGGTTCACAACGAATGCTTTGATCGCTGCTGCGTTTGCAGATGGTTTTTTGTAATAAAATCCGATCAAGAGATACGATGCAACGCCCACACCTTCCCAACCAAAGAACATCTGTACTAGGTTGTCAGACGTCACAAGCATCAACATCGCAAAGGTAAAGAACGACAAATAGGCAAAGAACCGTGCGCGATAAGGTTCGTTATCGGTCCAATTGTCATCATGCGCCATATAGCCAAAGCTGTACAAATGCACCAACGCCGAAACAGAGGTCACAACAATCAACATGATCGCGGTCAAGCGGTCCAAGCGGATCGACCAATCTGTGTACAACGACCCGGATTCAATCCAACGCAGAATTTCAATGTGCTGCGTTTGGCCATCAAACCCAAGGAACACGACCCAGCTTAGGAACGCGGCCAGAAACAACAGACCCGTGGTCAGGATCTGTGCGCCTTTTTCACCGATCACACGCCATCCAAAGCCGCCAATCAATGCGCCGACCAGCGGAGCGAAGAGAATGATTTTTTCCATGTGTCTTATCCCTTCATCACGTTGACGTCTTCGACGGCAATAGTGCCACGATTACGGAAGAAGCTGACCAAGATCGCCAAACCAATCGCAGCCTCAGCCGCGGCAACGGTTAGAACGAACAGGGTAAAGACCTGCCCCGTCAAATCGCCCAAATAACTGGAAAACGCGACCAAATTAATATTGACCGATAACAACATCAGTTCGATCGACATCAACAAGATGATGACGTTCTTCCGGTTCAGGAAGATCCCAAAGATACCTACAACGAATAGCGTCGCCGCCACTGTTAGGTAATGTTCTAAACCAATCATAATACCCTCGGTTTTTCGTGTTCTGTCCTGACAGCGCCCTTAAAGGCCCTGCCCCGGTTTTACGTCTTTTAATTCCATTGCTTTCGCAGGATCGCGGTACATTTGCGCCAAAACGTTTTGACGTTTCACATCCTTGCGATGGCGCAGTGTAAGAACAATGGCGCCGATCATCGCAACCAACAGGATCAAGCCTGACAATTGGAACAATAGGAAATACTGATCATAGAGCAACATGCCCAAAGCGGCCGTGTTATGTAGATCCTCAGGTGTGATCGCTGCGCGCGCGGATTGTGCGGTTTCTGCGAAATCCCATGCCCCGAACGCCATCACAAGCTGCATCAACAACACCAAGCCGATCAACAAGGCAAGCGGCATATACTGCGCCATCTCGGCCTTGAGCTCGGCAAAGTCGATGTCCAACATCATCACAACGAACAGGAACAATACTGCCACAGCTCCCACATAGACGATCACCAACAACATGGCGACGAATTCAGCGCCTAGCAAAACGAACAAGCCCGCCGATGACAAGAATGCCAAGATCAACCACAATACAGAATGCACCGGGTTTCGGCTTATGACGGTGAACAGGCCACCGGCAATCGCGCAGATTGCAAATAGATAGAACGCGAAGGATACAACGCTCATGTGTCTTTTTCCTCTTTGTCTTCCATAACGTCTTGGGCCAATTGCATGGCCCGCGTCATGGCGGGTACACCAGCGAACATAGACATTTGTCCGATGGCTTCGATAATTTCCTGTTTGCGCGCACCAACCTCGACAAGGTGGCGCACTGTTTGCCGCAAAGCGACGTCGTTTTGTGCGCCCTGCATGGTCAAACCCGCCAATGTCAACAACAGACGGGTTTTCGCGTCCAAACCATCCTTGTTAAAGGTATTGCCGAAAAACATTTCCATCATGTCTTTGGGCATGGTCGGCCACGCAGCTTCGAACCCTTTGGGCGAAAATGTTTCCAACGCAGGATTGAACGATTTGGCCATATCCTGCGCCATTTTCATCATATCCTCGAAAGGGTTCTTTACGTCGCTCATCGGTAGGGTGCATCCATTTCTAGGTTGCGTGCGATTTCAGATTCCCAGCGTTCCCCATTCGCCAACAGCTTGTCTTTGTTATAGAACAGCTCTTCGCGGGTTTCGGTGGCGAATTCAAAATTCGGGCCTTCGACGATCGCGTCTACCGGACAGGCTTCTTGGCAGAAACCGCAATAGATGCATTTCGTCATATCGATGTCATAGCGCGTTGTGCGGCGGCTGCCGTCATCACGCGGTTCTGCGTCGATGGTGATCGCTTGCGCGGGACAGACCGCTTCGCACAATTTGCACGCGATGCAGCGTTCTTCGCCATTTGGATACCGACGCAACGCGTGTTCACCACGAAACCGTGGGGACAGGTATCCCTTTTCATGCGGATAGTTCAATGTCGCCTTGGGAGCAAAGAAGTACTTGAACCCCAATTTCATTCCGACCCAGAAATCCTGAAGCAGGAAATACTTGGCCGCACGGCCGTAATCGATCTGTGTCATATCAGCCTCCGATCATCCAGCGGGCATAGGCGCCGCCAAAAAGTTCAAATTTCGCCAAGAAAGATACCAAAATTTACCATTGCAAAGAGGAAAAAGAAGAACGCCATTTTCCCGACCATCCACAAGGCACCATCCGGGATACCAGGGATCGGCGACAACCAGCCCCCAAAGAACAAAAGCGTGGTCAATGCGCACATCAAGAAGATCGCGATATATTCCCCCGCCATAAACAACAGGAACGGAGTTGACGAATATTCAACCTGATATCCCGCAACCAATTCTGATTCCGCCTCAGGCAAATCGAATGGAGGGCGATTTGTTTCCGCCAAAGCCGAGATAAAGAACAAGAACACCATCGGGAAATGCGGCAACCAATACCAGCTAAAGAAGCCGTAATCGCCGTCTTGGGCCCGAACGATATCACCAAAGTTCATCGACCCCGTCGAAATAATCACGCCGATGATGATCAAACCAATCGACACCTCGTAGGAAATCATTTGCGCAGCAGACCGCAAAGATCCCAAGAACGGATATTTTGAGTTCGACGCCCAACCGCCCATAATCACGCCGTAAACTTCCAAAGAAGACACTGCAAAGACATACAAAATCGCAACGTTGATGTCGGACAACACCCAAGTGTCGTTGAACGGAATGACCGCCCAAGCGATCAAGGCCAAGACAAAGGATGTCAACGGCGCAAGCATAAAGACTGCGCGGTCCGCACCTGCGGGGATAACGACCTCTTTCACCACATATTTTAACGCGTCTGCCACAGTTTGCAGCAAACCAAAGACGCCCACCACGTTTGGACCACGGCGCATTTGCACAGCCGCCCAAATTTTGCGGTCGCCGTACACAAGGAACAGCAAGCTTAGCATCACAAAGGCAACCATGGCCAAAACCTGTGCCACCATGATAAGGGCCATTCCGCCCGTCGTATTAAAGAAATCAGCCATCGGTCCTCACACCATTGGTATTCCGTTCAAGGCGCAGTTGTCGGCAACGACCTCTGCGTCTAGCGTTCTAGTTCCCCGTGGGATCGCAGCAGAAATGGTATAGACCGCATCTGCATTCCACCGTTCGGCGGTTTGTCCCACAGTTGTTCGAATATGTCGCGCAAAGCCAAATCCACGGATCAACGTGTATTGTGCGGCGGCACATTCTGCATAAGCTTCGACGCGCTCAGGATTTTCCGTTCCCGTCAAAGTCACATGAAATTGCACCAGATCATCCGCCAATAGCTTGTTTTGTACCCCAAGATAGCGAATGTTTTCTGGGCGTTGATCCGCCCCTGCCACATCCACAGTTTGACAGGCCGCAAGAACCATCGTGGTCGCGACAAGCAAAAAGGATATGTAGGTTAGGTTTTGCATTATTCGGCAGCAACCTGTGTTTCAACGCGTGCTTTTGCATTTGCGGACAATTCCGCCATCAAGCTTGACGCGCGCGCGATCGGGTTGGTCAGATAGAAATCTGACACCGCATTTCGGAATGTGGCATCGCCCATTTGGTCTGCGGGTTCTGCGCGCCATTCGTTTTCGATAACCTCGTCGATATGTGCCAAATGGGGCACATCTGCCACCAATGCCTGACGCAAGGATGCAAGGCTGTCAAAAGGAAGCGCTGCGCCAAGCTCGCCGGACAATGCCCGCAAGATCGCCCAGTTTTCCCGCGCATCACCGGGGGCAAAACCTGCCCGCATCGCCAATTGTGGGCGACCTTCGGTGTTCACAAACAATCCGTTTTCTTCGGTATAGGCCGCAGCTGGCAAAACGATGTCTGCACGATGTGCACCACGATCCCCGTGTGAGCCTTGGTAGATCACGAATGGACCTGCATCAATATCGACCTCGTCCGCGCCAAGGTTATAGATGACATCTGCCCCATCAATCGCAGCAGCGATCCCACCTGTGGTCACCGCACCGATATCCATCGCACCCACGCGTGACGCAGCTGTGTGCAAGATCATCAGTTTTGATTGGGTCTCTTCGGCCAATTGCATCGCCGCCGCAAGAACGGCTGCGCCATCTGCTTCGCGCAATGCGCCTTGGCCAACAATCACAATCGATGGTGCATCCAAAACAGCACCGTGTTTTTTGCCCAACAAGCCATTCAACGCCGCACGGTCCGTTCCGATATGCGCATATTCGTATGTCAAATCAACAGCTTCGCCAACCAAACCGATGTTCGCACCATTCGCCCATGCTCTGCGAATACGCGCGTTCAAAACGGGCGCCTCATCGCGTGGGTTCGTGCCGATCAATTGAATGAACTTGGCGCTGTCAATATCTTCGATGGATGCGGTTCCAACATAACCAGAGCGGTTGCCAATCGGCAAACGCGCGTTATCAACACGGCATTCAACGTTGCCACCCAGACCGGTGATCAATTGCTTTAACGCAAAGGCAGCCTCGGTCGAGACCAGATCACCGATCAAACCTGCAACCTTTTTGCCCTTCATCGCAGCGGCGGCAGCGCCGAGCGCCTCGCCCCATGATGCTTTGCGCAATTTGCCGTTTTCACGGATGTAAGGCACATCCAGACGCTGGCGGCGCAAGCCATCCCACACGAAACGCGTCTTGTCGGAAATCCATTCTTCGTTCACACCATCGTGGTTACGCGGCAAAATGCGCATGACTTCACGACCTTTGGTATCAACGCGGATGTTGGACCCCAGCGCATCCATCACGTCAATGGTTTCTGTCTTGGTCAATTCCCAAGGGCGCGCGGTAAACGCATA
>RGAJ01000012.1 GCA_009920225.1 Paracoccaceae bacterium | reverse complement strand
AACGTCTTGGATGATGACGGAAACGTCCAAAGCGTGATTGCAACCTGTGCAATCGAAGCCTTTGTTCCCGATCTATCAAATCAGTACGCCGTCACATCATAAACCATTTCCGTTCACGTTGTGGTTTTGCGGGTCGGCTAGGGGCCGACCTTGATAATTGTTTTGCCTTGGTTTTTGCCCTGTAGCATGCCGATAAACGCCTCTGGTGCGTTTTCGACGCCTTCTGTTATGTCTTCTTTGTATTTGATTTTTCCTGCATCTAACAGCGGCGCGACCTCTTGCAAAAAGGTGCTGAATTGATCCCAGTGATCAGAAATAATAAATCCGTTCACAGATAGTCTGTTGACCAAAATATTGCGCCAAAGTGACGGTGCGCTTAGCGTTGCCATGTCGGCATCGCCCCCCAATCGACCGGCATTATACCAACTGATCATGCCGCATACGGGGATGCGCCCATGCACATTCATAAGCGGCATCACCGCTTCTAATACCATGCCAGCCACGTTTTCGAAATAGATATCAATCCCGTTGGGGGTAAGCCGTGCAAGGTCTGATCGAAGATCACGAACGGTGTCATAGCTGCGATGATTTAAACAGTGATCGAACCCCAGTTCATTGACGACGATGTCGCATTTCTCGGACGAGCCTGCGATCCCAATGACGTTTAGTCCGCGCAGTTTGGCCAATTGTCCCACCATCGAACCAACAGGCCCCGATGCGGCGGCGACCACCAATGTTTCACCAGCCTTTGGGCGTCCATGGGTCATCAAGCCGTACCACCCCGTAAAGCCAGGCATCCCCAAAACACCCAACGCCCGAGTGAGATGTTCGCGCGGCAGATCAAGCTTTCTTACCAGTTTAGCAATCAACACCGCGTGCGTGGCCCAACCTGTCATGCCAAAGACGAAATCGCCGATTTCAAAATGATCTGATGCGCTTTCGATCACTTGACCAACGCCGCCCGCCTCCATCCGTGCGCCCAAAGAGACAGGCGCGGCATATGATTTCGCATCATCCATCCGACCGCGCATATAGGGATCCAAGGAAAAGCTGTGCACCGCAACCAAAATTTCACCCGCATTCAGCGTTGGTTTTTGCCACTCAACAAGGGAAAAGTCATCGTGTGTGGGCGACCCTTGCGGTCTGTTTTTTAGAGTAATCTCTTTCATTTTTGATGTCTTTCGCGTTTTGAATCTACGGTTGATTATGGGTATTGCTGCTGGTGAGGGGGACGCCAAATTCTTGGTGACAAATGGCGGCCAATTTTTTGATGCCTTCTGTGATGCTTGCATGTGTTGGATGGCCAAAGCAAATCCGCATTTTGTTTTTAGCGGCACTTTTATCAACGGCCCACTGGGGCCCGGGGTTGATTTCGATGCCCTCGGCCAAAGCGGCAGACAATAACTGCTCTGTATCAACATGCGCGGGTAAGGTGACCCACAGATAAATACCGCCCACTGGTTTGGTATAGTGCGCGGTGGATCCAAAGTGTTCGTCCAACGCATCACACAAAAGATTGGCCTTGGCCTTCAACATCGGCAACAGGCGTTTCACATGCGCATCAAAATTCTGTGGCACGAACTTGGCCAACAACATCTGTTCCAACGCACCGCTGCCTGCATCGGTTTTAAGCGGTAAAATGTGCCCCATAAGCGGCCATTTCGCCACCAGATACCCGACCCGCAACGCAGGGGCGATGGTCTTGGAAAACGTGCCACAATAGATCACGCGCTCGTCGGTGTCCAAGGCATGCAGCGCGGGGGGGCGTTCACCCGAAAACACCAGATCGGCGTAACAATCGTCTTCGAAAATCGGGATATCGAATTCACGGGCAAGCGCCAAAATCTCGTGGCGTCGGTCCAGCGGCATGACGGTCCCCGTTGGGTTTTGAATCGTTGGTATCGTAAAGATGTATTTCGGTTTTCGTCCCGATTGCGCCAAGTTGGTTAATGCGTCACGTAACGCAAGCGGGCACATCCCGTGATCATCGGTCTTGACCCCGATGTAATAGACGCCAAGCGCATCAAGCTTGGTCAAGGTTCCCGCGTAATTTTCGGCCTCGATCAAAACGATGTCGCCCGCGTTTAACAGGGCCTTGTTCACCAAATCCATCGCTTGCAAGGATCCTGTCGTCAACAGTATCTCGGACGCATTGACCGTCATGCCCGCGCGTTTCGCAAGCATGGTCGCAATCTGTTCGCGCAGCGGAAGGTATCCTTGCATCCCGCTGTCCATGCCGTATTTGGCCAAATGGTGCCCTTCGTCCTTTAGCAGATCCACCAGCGCGTCAGACAGCGCGTCAATCGGAATGGTGGGTTCATCGATGTTGCCGCCGACAAAATGGTGTTTGGGCAGGCCGCCGAAGGGCTTTGCGCATGTCTGTGCTGCTTTGGAAAGGATATGTTCAAAACTGTACATTCGGGGTCTCAATCTCTGCAGTGGCTATGTCGGTTCAAAACCATTGATCATAACATCCGCGGTGCGAAAGCCTTCGGGGACTGTAAAGGTGTAATGTGCCAATTCAATCAACAGCCCCAAGGGATCACGAAAATAGATGGACTTCATAAATCCGCGATCTTTCGGGCCAATAAAGGCCTGTTTGCGGGCATTAAACCGTTCTTCGATCTGTTCAAAGGTGGATTGGCTGACCTCAAAAGCGATATGGTGAACCGCGCCAATGTCTTGGGGAACGCGTTGCGCGTTTGGCGTTCTGGTCTCATCTGTGAAAATCGTAATCAGACGCCCATCACCGGGATCAAAATACAGATGGGATTCATCGGGATTATCCAGATTGGGTTGTTCAAAAACAAATGGCATTCCCAACAGGCCTTGCCAAAAATCGATCGAGGTCTGCCTATTCGCGCCGACAAGCGTGATGTGATGAACCGCTTGGGTTGGGATCACTTGGCCTAAGCTGGATGTGTCCATAGGGTCGTCCTTTCGCGTGGTTTGGCAAAGTACATGCCCCCAGACTATAGGCAACGCGCAAGGGGATTGTCATCCTTGTTTTGCATCACCAAGATTTGGAAGCACTGCTCTGTTCGCTGCGGGCATAGAATACCTTTGCCCATCGGGTGGATGAGCACCAAGCAAAATGCGAAGGAGGGGACCCTATTCGAACCGCGAAAGGTTAATTTCCGTCGTAGCCAACCATATGCTGTTCGCCACGCTCGCGCGCGAGGTGGATTTGCTTTTGACGTTCACGAAAACGGTCTTTGTCGGCCTCTGTGGTTTCGTTGCTGCATTGATGGCAGGCGACGCCGTGTTCGTATTCTGGCCGCTCTTTATCTTGGGGTAGAATGGGGCGACGGCATGCATAGCATAACTGGTGCGGACCCTCTTTTAGCCCGTGACCAACCGAGACGCGTGCATCAAACACAAAGCATTCGCCGTCCCATTTGCTTTCGGCTTGAGGCACCTCTTCTAGGTATTTCAGAATGCCGCCCTTCAGGTGATAGACGTCATTAACCCCTTGGCCCAACAAATAGTTGGTCGATTTTTCACAGCGAATGCCGCCGGTGCAAAACATCGCGACGCGTTTATTGTGAAAACGATCTTTGTTCTCTTCCCACCATTGGGGAAATTCACGGAATGACTTGGTTTGTGGGTCTATGGCCCCTTCAAAGGTGCCGATGCCCACTTCGTAATCGTTACGGGTATCAATGACCACAACATCGGGTGCCGAAATCAGGGCGTTCCAATCCTGCGCTTCGACGTAATGTCCAACGCGTGCTTTTGGATCGACATCGGGTTGGCCCATTGTCACTATTTCTTTTTTTAACTTCACCTTCATCCGCGGGAATGGCGGCAATGAGGCGGTGCTTTCCTTGTGCTCAAGGTCGCTACAGCCGGGTAGACTGCGCAGGTGGCTTAGGATTGCATCAATCCCTGCGCGTGACCCCGCGATTGTGCCATTGATCCCCTCTTTCGCAATCAAGAGGGACCCGTAAATGCCAAGCTCTTGGCATTTTTCTTGAAGAGGTCCGCGCATCGATGTGGGGTCCTCAAACCTTGTGAAGTGATATAGTGCAGCTACCGTAAACATGCGCTGGGCCATACAGTGAAAATCCACCAAAAATCAAGAGTGAAACACCATATATGATGATGTTTCCCTGTGAACACAGTGTCACGCATCCGCCAAAATGCATGCAATCACGACAAAACGTGATTGGGGGCTGCAAAAACCAGATCGGTGTGCATGGTCATGACGACCGCCGCAGCCCCATGGTTGCGACATGAGAATGTCGGTAACTGGCATGCATTGATGTGCATCCTCTTTAGCCTGTTTTGAAAATCACGGGGGGTCGAAATGTCACAAACGTCCGAAACACCCAATAAAAAGACATGGAATTATCATCCTGATCTGCCGTTGAAAGACGGATCAATTTTTGTTTGGCCACCACGGCCAAGTCAGCTTTTGCAGTGGTTTTTTTCGCATTGGCTTGTTCTATCCGAACGCGTGTTGATGGTGGGTCTTGCGATTTTGATGTGGGCGTTTGCCTATCCCTCGATTGATCAGGCCGCGACCTTTGCCTTTGGTTGGGTCGCGCAGGTTTGGGCGATCAATATGGTGCTGATGATGGCAACCGCTGGCGGTCTTCATCTTTGGTTCATCCGGTATAAGAAACAGGGCGACACGTTAAAATTTGATGCGCGCCCACAGGGCAAGAACAACAGGCTTTGGAATTTCTCTGATCAGGTCAAGGACAATATGTTTTGGTCGCTTGGATCGGGTGTGCTTCAGTTAACAGCGTTCCAAGTGATTACGATGTGGATGATGGCAAATGGCTATGCGCCAATGATTACATTTGCGTCCCATCCGTTTTGGTTCATATGTGCGCTTGTGCTGTTGCCCATATGGTCGGCGTTTCATTTCTATTGGGTGCATCGTCTTTTGCATGTGCCATTTTTATACAAGCGTGTGCATTCATTGCATCATCGAAACGTGAATGTTGGTCCTTGGTCGGGGCTGTCCATGCATCCGATTGAACATATATTGTATTTTTCGTCTTTGTGTATTCATTGGGTAGTTGCAAGCCATCCGATCCATTTGATTTTTCATGTCATTTATCAGGGTCCCGGCGCGGCGATGACGCACACGGGGTACGAAGACCTGCTTATTCGTGACAAACGGCGATTGGCGCTTGGCACGTTTTATCATCAGTTGCATCATCGGTATTTTGAGATGACAGCAGACAGCACGCCCAGCGCCCAGCGCAGATGGCGCCGACGCAGGCCCCCAGCGGGTCCGGCAGATGTGCCAATGCGCGACACAAACTATAGACAGTTGCGCAATCCATTTCCGCTCATGTCGGTCTTTTCCGACGACGAAGCCGCAAACATGCACCTGACTGCGCTGAAAATGCTTGAAGAGTTGGGGATGAAAGTCCTGTTGCCTGAGGCGCGAAAAATTTATCAAGCAGCGGGCGCACGGGTCCAAGGCGACATGGTCTATCTCGGGCGTGAGATCGTGGATGCAGCACTGGCAACGGCGCCAAAGACAATTCAGTGCCGTACCGGTGCGCCAAATCGTGATGTGTTGCTCGAGCTGGGGACTTTGGCGTTTCAACCAGGGGCAGGGGCGCCCAATGCCACCGATTTGCTGCGCGGGCGCAGACCGGGATCAGGGCGTGACTTTCAGGAGTTTACCCACATATCGCATCACTTTGACGTCTTTCAAATGATGAGCCCATCTGTAGAGCCCCAAGATATCCCGATCCATTTGCGTCATTATTTCACCACTGACATTCAGATGACATACACAGATAAGTTTCCGTTTATGTTCGCGCGTGGGACGCCGCAGACGCTTGATAATTTCGAGATGCTGAAAATCGCGCGTGGTCTTGAAGATGACCAGTTTTTGAATGATCCCTATTGTTATTCGGTCATCAACACCAACAGCCCACGATGTCTTGATATTCCGATGGCGCAGGGGCTGATTGACTTTGCGCGTCATGGGCAATTGTCGATCGTGACGCCCTTTACATTGATGGGGGCGATGGCACCGATCACGGTTGCGGGGGCGATTACATTGTCGCATGCGGAATGTTTGGCCGCGATCACGTTGACGCAATTGGTTCGCGCGGGGGCGCCTGTCTGTTACGGGACGTTCACATCGAATGTAGACATGAAATCGGGTGCGCCCGCATTCGGAACACCTGCCCATTTCCAAGCATCCTTGGCGGCGGGGCAAATGGCGCGATTGTTGGGATTGCCATGGCGATCTGCCGCGGGATCAGCATCAAATAGCAATGATGTCCAAGCCGCAAATGAAAACCAACTTGGGCTTTGGGGCTGTTTGCTGTCGGGGGCCACCGTGATTATTCATGCGGCTGGGTGGCTCGAAGGGGGGCTGTCGGTAAGCTACGAGAAAATCATTACGGATGTTGAAATCCTCAATATGGTTGCCGAACTTTGCGCAGGTGCAAAAGCAGGCGCATCAGAAATTGGATTTGCCACCGCCCTGTCGCAAGTTGCGCCGACGGGTCATTTCTTTGCCGCGCCCCAGACAATGGAGCGCTATAAGAGCGCATTTTATGAGCCCGTCGTGCATGAGTATTCAAACTTTGGCACTTGGTCAGAACGTGGCGCAGAGGATGCCACAACGCGGGCGACCAAAGTGTGGCAAGGCATCTTGTCCCAAGAGAGCCCCGTCATGATTGATGCGGACCGCAAAGATAGACTGCGCGCATTCATTGAGGCACGCACCGCAGAAGGCGGCGCGCCTCCTGTCAGTTGAGCGTGGTCGTGCGACAATGTCAGGAATACAAAACCCCTTTGCCTTCTGACCCGCGCATCATCACAGCGGATTGCGCTTTGCGAATTTCTTCCCACATGGCAAGCCCATCCGCGCTAAATGTATCACGCGGCGGGGCATAATTCACGAAATTGCCGTTTCGATCTGCGCCGCGCACCAACATGGCGTAATCTTTTTCGCCAACCTCTTGGCGCACGTCAGGTGCAACATACCGCACAACAAAGGCAATGCGCCGATCATCTGTCGTGTTGGGACCCGAACCATGGATGGTCAGGCCGTGATGCAAACTTATTTGCCCTGGATGGATTTCGATGGCTGTTTTGTCCTGTGGTGCGACATCAACCTGAATCTCTTGGCCGCGTGACAACAGGTTCAGATCGTCAAAGGTGTCTTTGTGCGGCATGATTGGATTTTTATGTGACCCTTTGACAAAATCCATGCACCCCGATGCGGGTGTCGCGGGCGATAGGGCCAGCCAAACCGTGACCATTCTAGATGTCGCGCCCAACCCCCAATAGGTTAAATCTTGATGCATCGAAACCATATGTTTGGTGCGGGGTTCTTTGATGAAATATTCTGCGCCATAAATAAGGATGTCGGGTCCCAGAATGCCCTCGACCACGTCCAAAATGCGCGGATCAGAGGCCAAACGATAAGACAAAGGCATCACCGCATTCGAGTTTACGCGTTTATAGGCATTTATTGGTTTTGGCAGACCCGCATCCAGCCAATCATGTTCCAACTGTTCCAGTTCGCGCCGCGCGGCTGCGGCTTCGTCGTGGGACATGATTTGAATCGGAAACAAATATCCGTCGTCCCAATAGTTTTGAATTTGGTTTTGTGACAAAGCACCATTGATCAAGGGTAAAGGGGTCGGCATAGGCTCTGCTCCGTTGTTTGGAAAAAGCGTATCATGGGCGCGCATTCGGTCAATCAAAATTACCAAGACCTGTATCAAATTAATGGGTCGCAAACATCGTTTTGCGTCGCAAACTGACAGGACAGTGCCCAGTTCGGCGACTTTGATTGACCAAACAAAGGAGGCACGCATGTCGTTTGATGCACATGACTTAATCAACCTATCAAAGTATCCCATTCACCAAGAGGGTGATCAACGTGACGCATTGCTGGCACAGATCAGAAGTAGGTTGAAATTTGACGGCTGTGCCGTGCTCAAGGGATTTTTGACCCAGCGTGGGATCGACACATTGGCGTCAGAGGCTGATAGCGTCGCCGACAAGGCACATCGTTCCTATAATCGCACCAACGTTTATTTTAGCGCTGATGACGAAACTTTGCCCCCAACCGATCCAAGACGCAGATTTTTTGATCGGTCGAACGCCTTTATACCTGCGGATAACTTTATGCAGACGGGGGCTTTGCGAACCATTCATGACTTTGACGGGTTTGACAGCTTTATTCAGGCATGTTTCGAGGAAGAGAAATTTTATCGCTATGCTGATCCCTTGGCCGATGTGATCATCAATTCGGCGGTCGAGGGCAATGGATTTCCGTGGCATTTTGACACCAATAATTTCACGGTGACCCTTGCGATACAAAATGCGCACGGCGGCGGACATTTCGAATATGCGCCCGGAATTCGGCAAGGTTCAGAAAACTTCGAAGAAGTTGGCCGCGTTTTGGACGGCACATCAGATAAGGTAAGCGTTCTTGAGCTCGAACCGGGGGATTTACAGCTGTTCAGGGGGCGCTATTCCCTGCATCGTGTGACGCCCCTTGTGGGGGATCGCCCCCGCTATGTCGCGATCTTTTCCTATGTCGAAGAACCCGACATGGTGGGCAACCCGGAGCGCACTCAGCAGCTTTATGGTCGGACGCTGCCAATTCATTGGGAACGCGCTGGGCGGCGCGCCGATAGTTACATCGATTGACGCCATAGTCGGTTTAATTGCACAGTTGTTGAAAACCGGTGGCGAAAAAGGAGTGTATCGATGAGAGATCGCAAGCTTTTATTGCTCATTATCGACGGTGTGCCCTATCGCAACTGGACGCGTCTGTTTGGCAATCTAGAAGGATGGGTTCAATCGGGTCAGGCGCGTCGATGGAAAATGCGCTCGGTCCTGCCAAGCACATCGGCAAGCTGCTATGCCTCAATCCATACAGGGGTCACGCCACAGGTTCATGGATCGACTGGAAATGATCGTGTCTATCGCGTGGCGCAACCTGATGTCTTTTCACAGCTGCGGTGCATCAACAAAGTGACGGGCGCGGTCGCGCATAGTTTCTGGTCAGAATTCTTTAATCGTGCGCCCTTTGATCCTGTGCGCGATTTGGAATATGACGAACCACAAAGCGACAGCATTAATCATGGCCGATTTCATACGATGTCGGGTTATGGTTTGATCAATCAGATGACGCCCTCAGACGCAGATTTATTTGCAACCCTGACGATGCTGTGCGAACGGTTTGCGATTGATTATGGCCTTTTGCACACCTGTACATTGGACAGCATGGGGCATCGGTTTTTTCACGACTGCCAAGAAATGGATCACGCTTGTTTTCAAATGGACGAAATGTTGGCGCGCTGGATAAACCGTTGGCGCGACAATGGGTATGATATCATCGTGACGGCGGATCACGGCCAAGATGCGCGTGGTCACCATGGTGGTCATGACCCGCTGCAACAAGACTTTGCGCTCTATTATTTTGGGGATGCGCAGTACTGCGGTACGGACGCGGCGCTGTCGCAACTCCAACTCGCGCCAACCGTGCTTAGCTTGTTTGGGGCAGAGATCCCCGAAACGATGACCGCACGGCCATTTTTGCGGCCATAGCGCAGGTTTATTTCTGTGGGCGAGGGGAAAAACGACATCACTGCCGCCTTTGGGCAATATATTGATTTAAAGTTGTAAAACACTGGGCCGATACAAAAGAATAAACTAGGTCTGGTCTTGTATGTTTGAACGACGCATTCCCGAATGGCTGCGACACGCGCCCGCGCCGTCAATCAAAGGCTTTGCTGCGATCTCTGGCTTTGAGGCGGTGACGCGCGGCATGCTGATTTCGGTTTTCCCCGTCGCCGTGTTTGATGCGCTGCAAAGTGCGTCGCGGGTCAGTTCGATGTATTTTGTGATTGGGGTTTTATCATTGCTGGTCGGGTTATTGGTTCCCTTCCTCAACAAATTCATCCCGCGCCGCATTCTATACGTCGCAGGCGCCTTTGGTTACATCACCGGATCATTGCTTGCCGCGACTGGGACGCCCGAATTTGTGGTGCTGGGCCTTTTGCTGAATACGCTTGCAACGGTTGTGACCTTTGTGTGTTTCAATGCCTATGTGCTTGATTACATTTCGCGGGTCGAGCTGGGCAAATGCGAAACGCTGCGAATGTTTTATTCGGCGCTGGGCTGGTCGGTTGGGCCGGTGTTGGGCGTCATGGCATGGAAATACTGGGCACCTTTGCCGTTTATTGTGTCGGCACTGTCAGCGGTATTCTTATTGGGCAACTTTTTGTACATGCGATTGGGCAATGGCAAATTGATTTCCAAGGCCAAAGCGCCCGCGATCAATCCGTTGAACTATATTGGCCGCTTTATGGCGCAGCCACGTTTGGTTGCGGGTTGGTTGTTCGCGGTCATTCGGTCGTGCGGTTGGTGGGCCTATGTCGTCTATCTGCCGATTTATGCGGTTGTGAACGGGCTTGATGAACAGGTGGGGGGCATTTGTTTGTCGATCACAAACCTTGGATTGTTCCTGTCGCCCATCATGCTGCGCTTTCTGCAGGCGACATCGGTTCGGTTTGCTGTACGGACCGGTTTTATGGTGGCGACCGTCATGTTTGTGTTGGCAACGCTTGTCGGCGACTATCCATGGGCGACTGTGGCTTGCCTGTTTATTGGCAGCTATTTCTTGATCCTGCTCGACATTTGTGGGGGTCTGCCATTTCTGATGGCGGTCAAGCCATCAGAACGCACCGAAATGTCGGCCATTTATTCCAGCTTTCGCGATGTGTCTGGCATCGTGACGCCCGGGATTGCATGGATTATTTTATTGGCCGCGCCGATTTCTGGCATCTTTTTGGCATCGGGCGTGGCCAGTTTGGTCGCATGGGGCATCGCGGGGCGGCTGCATCCAAGATTGGGGCAAAGCAAATTGGCGATTGTGCAGTAAAGCATCACAGCTGTTTCGCAATCGGAGTGCCGCGCGCCGCCTGATCCAACGACCCTCACCGATTTTTGGAAATTTTCGACTGACTGCCGGATTTGGATGGCGGTTGACCTGCGATCGTCATAAAATTGTAACATTCGCGCGCTAGCTGCGGATACGCTGGAATGATGGAGACGGGAATGGCACGCTACGCAATAAATGGGCTTGGTCGTATTGGGAAATTGGCGCTGAAACCGTTGTTAGAAACGGGTGCAGAGATTGCGTTTTTGAACGATGCCGTCGGATCCCCAGAAATGCATGCACATTTGTTGGAATTTGACACCGTTCATGGTCGATGGGCCGCAGAGTTTGAATGGGATGATGCGTCAATCTCGATCAATGGGCGTCGCATCCCGATGTTTAAATCATCGTCATTGTCTGATCTTCCGTTGGAGGATGTGGATGTTGTGATTGACTGCACAGGGTATTTTAAGACCGCCGCCCGTCTGCAAGGATATTTTGATGCGGGTGTAAAGAAGGTTGTCGTTTCAGCACCCGTAAAAGACGGCGGTGCCGTCAACATCGTCTATGGTGTGAACGACGATATTTACGACCCAAAGGCCCATTCCATCATCACCGCCGCAAGCTGCACGACCAACTGTCTTGCCCCCGTGGTCAAGGTTGTTCATGAAAATCTTGGGATCAAACATGGATCCATTACGACGATCCACGATGTGACCAACACCCAAACCATTGTTGACCGTCCAGCAAAGGATTTGCGTCGTGCGCGCTCTGCTTTGAATTCGCTCATTCCGACGACGACGGGATCTGCGACGGCGATCACCTTGATTTATCCCGAACTGAAAGGGAAATTGAACGGCCATGCGGTTCGCGTTCCCTTGTTGAATGCGTCCATCACCGATTGTGTGTTTGAATTGGACCGGCCCACAACGGCGGACGAAGTGAACGCACTGTTCAAAGCGGCATCCGAGACAAACCTAAAGGGCATTCTGGGCTATGAAACCCGCCCGTTGGTGTCCGCCGATTACGTTAATGACACACGGTCAACCATTGTGGATGCGCTGTCGACAATGGTGGTTAATGGTACCCAATTAAAGGTTTACGCGTGGTATGATAACGAAATGGGCTACGCACATCGTTTGGTCGATGTGGCGTTGATGGTGGGCGGACGTCTATGACGAAACCGATTGCTGCCTATGTCGGTGTATCTGCCGCCTATTGGGCGTTTATGCTGTCTGATGGCGCATTGCGCATGTTGGTTTTGTTCCATTTCCATGGGATCGGATACACGGCGCTTCAGCTTGCCTATTTGTTTCTGCTTTACGAAATCGCGGGGGTGATCACGAACCTGTCGGCGGGGTGGATCGCCGCGCGCTTTGGATTGGCCTCGACCCTGTTTTCGGGGCTGTTGATCCAAATTGTTGCCTTGATGATGTTGGTTCCGTTTGCCGATGATGCGGGCGTGGGGCTTGGGTTGGTCTATGTCATGTGCGCCCAAGGTTTGTCAGGCGTGGCCAAGGATCTGACGAAACTGAGCGCGAAGTCCGCGGTAAAATCCTTGGTCCCCGAAGGGGGCGGGGCGCTGTTCAAATGGGTGGCGCTTTTGACGGGCGCGAAAAATGCAATCAAGGGCGTGGGATTTTTTGTCGGTGCTGCATTATTGGCCCTGTTTGGATTTGCGCAATCATTGGCTGTAATGGCCGCGTTTCTTGCCGTCATTTTCGTTGTGTTGCTGGTCAAGCTGCCTTCGGGCCTCCCGCAAGGGAAAAAAAGCGCGAAATTCAGCGAAATTTTTTCCAAATCATCGAATGTGAATTGGCTGTCTTTGGCGCGGGTGTTTTTGTTTGGCGCGCGCGATGTGTGGTTTGTCGTCGCCTTGCCAATATACCTTTATTCGCAATTTCAAGCGGTCTTTACGTGGCAAGGCGGGGCCTTTTTCGCCGTTGGCGCGTTCATGGCAATCTGGATCATCTTTTATGGGGCGGTCCAAGCGCGCGCGCCACATTGGTTGGGGGCCAAGGACAAACCGGTCCAAGCGATCATCGCATCCGCGTCACGGTGGGTGTTTGCCTTGGCCGCGATTCCCGCACTTCTATGTGTTTCTCTGTGGGTCTATCCAGCGCTTTCATTTTTGGTGATTGGCGGCGTGCTCTATGTCTTTGGCGCGGTGTTCGCGATCAATTCTTCGCTGCATTCTTTCCTGATCCTGCAATTTTCCGATCAATCGCGTGTGAGCATGGACGTGGGCTTTTACTATATGGCGAATGCGATGGGGCGTTTTATGGGCACCTTGGCATCTGGTCTGTCGTATCAATACGGTGGTTTGACGACAGCGCTTGTCGTCGCGACGATATTTTTGGTGATCAGCGGTGCAGCGGCCACAAAATTAAAGGCTTAGCTCATCGCGGTTTTCTTGGGCAGATGGATTGCCCATTACAGTTCTTTGTGGCAATAAAGGTCAAAACGGGACCAAAAAAGGTTTTATACTATGACTGACTACGCCGCCCGCCGCACCATGATGGTGGATACGCAAATCCGCCCTTCCGATGTGACCAAGTTCCACATTATTGATGCGATGTTGTCTGTTCCGCGCGAACAATTTGTGCCACGCGACAAACGCGAAGTGGCCTATGTGGGCGAAACTGTTGATTTGGGTGGCGCACGCGTGGTGTTGGAGCCCCGCACATTTGCAAAAATGTTGGACGCATTGGACGTTCGCAATACCGAATTGGTGTTGGATATCGGATCTGGCTTGGGCTATTCGTCTGCGGTTTTATCACGCATGGCCGAAGCCGTCGTCGCGTTAGAAGACGATGAAACACGACTGTCAGAGGCACAAGAGGCGCTGTCCGATTTCGGTGCGGACAATGTGATCTGCCAACACGGAATTCTAAACCAAGGCGCGGCGCAGCATGGGCCATATGATGTGATCATCCTTGAAGGCGCGGTTGAACATTTGCCCGATGCCATCACGGATCAATTGAAAGAAGGCGGGCGTATTGCGTGTCTTTTTGCAGAAGGCGCGCTTGGGATTGTCAAAATTGGCTACAAGCTTGATGGTAAAATGAATTGGCGGTTTGCGTTTAACGCGGGTGCCCCAGTCATGCCAGGGTTTGAACGTCACCGCGCATTTACGTTTTAATATTATTTAGGGGCCCGTTTGGGCCCTTTTCTTGGGATCGGAGCATTGCATGACATTAAATTTGCGCAAGCTGGCATTTGTTGCAGCAACGAGTTTGGCTTTTTCTGTCGGGATGGCGTCAGCGGAAACGCTGCGATCTGCATTGTCATCAGCCTATAACAACAGCGGATTATTGGATCAAAATCGTGCCTTGTTGCGGGCCGCGGACGAAGACGTGGCACAGTCCATGGCGGCGTTACGACCCATTGTTGGA
>RGAJ01000110.1 GCA_009920225.1 Paracoccaceae bacterium | reverse complement strand
CAAAAAATTGGTCAGATGACAATACGCCACAGGTATTACCGCGTTTACACACAGGTAATCCATCGCGCGTTAATGGGGGCTCATATACCCTTCTGCGCCATCGTCCATAACCCAATGTTCGCACCCATCCGGATCTACCCAAATTGTCGGAATATACCGTTCGCCCGTTGATGTCAGGGCTTGTTGTGAAAATGCAGGGCCTACAATTGACGCCATACCTGCCACTGCGATGATCGCAGCTTTTAAAATTTTATTGATCATTCCCACCATAATCTCCTCGTGTACCCTCACGCCATTCTATCTTTAATTCGGAGCAAATTAGTATAGTTTTAGCTAAAAGACATATTTTTTTATTCGATAGTGTTATTATTTGACATTCTCGCAACAAAATCAACGCAATCCTCGCGCTCTTTGTTTTCAACACGGAAACAAAGTGGGGCTTTTTGAGGAATTGAGTTGAGCGCGTAATTAATTCAACGGCATCCGGTGTTAGACCAGATCGCCATCCAACGAATTTCGGTTGCTTTTGGTGATTCGAACGCGTCGAATATCGCCTGCTTGGACCCCGTCCGCTTTGACATGAACAGCGTGCAAATATTCGGATTTTCCGACCATTTGGCCTTCAAATCGACCGGAGCGTTCAAACAACACAGATACATCGCGGCCGACCATGCTGTCTTGGATGGATTGTTGTTGCTCTGAAATCAACGCCTGAAGGCGTTGCAGGCGATCGGACTTCACGTTTTCGTCTACCTGATCGCGTTCGGCTGCGGGGGTGCCGGGGCGCGTTGAGTATTTGAATGAAAACGCTTGGCCATAGTTAACCGCGCGGATGAGGTCCATTGTGTCTTGGAAATCTTCTTCGGTTTCTTCGGGGAAGCCAACGATGAAATCACCAGACAACAAAATGTCAGGACGAGCAGCGCGAATGCGTTCGATCAGGCGCAGATAGCTGTCGGCATCATGGCTGCGGTTCATGCGCTTCAAGATCTTGTTTGATCCTGATTGAACGGGCAGGTGTAGATAGGGCATCAGTTTGGAACAGGTTCCATGTGCCTCGATCAGGTCATCGGACATGTCGTTTGGATGGCTTGTGGTAAAGCGAATGCGTTCCAGCCCGTCGACTTTGTCCAATTCCCAAATCAACTGCGCCAAGGACCATTCCCCGCCATCAATGCCGGCACCGTGATAGGCATTCACGTTTTGACCCAGCAAAGTGATTTCGCGCACGCCGCGTTCGACCAAATCGCGCGCTTCGTCCAAGATACGCGCCGCAGGGCGGGATACCTCTGCACCGCGTGTATATGGCACGACGCAAAAGGCACAGAATTTGTCACAGCCTTCTTGAACGGTTAAAAATGCGGCAGGTGCACGTTTTGCCTTTGGGCGTGCTGTCAGGTGTTCGAATTTATCGTCTTCTGGAAAATCGGTATCGATTGCCTTTTTGCCATGGCCTGCTTGTGCTTCAAGCTCGGGCAGACGGTGGTAGCTTTGTGGGCCGACGACCAAATCGACCATGGGTTGACGGCGCATGATCTCGGCGCCTTCGGCTTGGGCCACACAGCCCGCAACGCCAATCTTTAGATCGGGTTTTTCGGCCTTTAGGTGTTTGTAGCGCCCCAATTCGGAATAAATCTTTTCGGCGGCCTTTTCCCGAATGTGACAGGTGTTCAACAAAATCATGTCTGCATCATCGGGTGTATCGGTTTCAATATATCCCGCACCGCCCATTGCTTCTGCCATACGTTCGCTGTCGTACACGTTCATTTGGCATCCGTAGGTTTTAATAAACAGCTTTTTGGGCGCGGTCATCGTTGCAGTCCTAACACGTTCATGATCAGCGCTTGCTATACCAAAAACTGTCTGACTTGCAATGCGTGAGGTTTTGCAGATAGTGAAAAGACAAGAATTAGGGTGTGCAAAATGGATTTTTCTGGTCTCAACGAATTTATCACGGCCCAAGGGGCAAGTTTGAAAAAGGGCCCGATTGCCATCATTTTCGTCGAAGATGATGTCGAAGTCGAATCCACACTCGCGCATCACATCGCCTTGGGGTTCAAACAGGTGTTGGTACTTGCGCCACGCTTGCCCGATATTTCGGATGATGTGTTAATTGACGTGACCACGATTACATTTGATCCGTTTCAAAAATATGCCGTGCGTGATGCGATCAATCTGTTGATGCCTCATATGGCAGGGTCGTGGGTCTTTACCTGTTTTAATGCCGAGTATCTGTATTTTCCTTTTTCCGAATCTCGGAGCTTTGGCGAACTCGTGGAGTTTCACACCGAAGAACGCCGTGATTCTATGTTGACCTATGTCGTTGATGCCTATGCGCGGGATTTGACACAGGCCCCAGATGGGGTGGATCGCGAAAATGCGTTTTTGGACAAGGCGGGGTATTATGCATTGGCCCGACCAGACCCCGAAACGCGCCATCCCATGGAACGGCAATTGAATTTTTCGGTGGGCTCAAGTGGCGATATGAGGAATTCGTGCCCTATGAACGGCGCAAAATTGATCGCATCGCAATTTTCAAGGCGCGCGCAGATTTGAAAATGTCCGAGGATTTTTGCTTTTCCGATGAAGAATATAACACCTATGCCTGTCCTTGGCATAACAATATAACGGCCGCATTGCTGTCATTTCGAACGGCAAAAGCGCTGCGGCGCAATCCGACATCGCGCGAAGCAATTGATGATTTTACATGGGTGAATTCTGCGCGTATTACATGGACGTCGCAACAGCTTTTGGATTTGGGATTGATTGAGCCGGGACAATGGTTTTGATCGGTGGTGTGTGAAATTTTTGTGACGTGTGAAACTAGTGCTTGCGTTTGGTCAAAAGCGTTGGCACCATATATATACATTGTATAGGAGAGTTGCGTGGCGCACGGCACACTGACGCATCTAATCGATGCTTCGACGGCAGGACAAGTAACATTGGATTTTCCCGATAATCGGTTGATGATCGAACTTTGCGGAGAATTTGATAAAAACCTAGCCAAAGTTGAACAACAACTTGCGGTTCAAATCATCAGGCGCGGCAACCAAATCGAGATTTTCGGCGAACCAGAGGCCCGCACCATTGCCGGCAAGGTGTTAGAAGCCCTTTACAATCGTCTGGAAAATGGAAAATCGGTCGAATTTGGCGATGTGGATCGCGAATTGCGGATGACATCTGCGCCAGAACTGGCGAAATTGGCGGATGATCAGCTTGAGATGTTCTCGGGCGGCAATGTCGAAATCAAAACGCGTCGCAAATCTGTTGAACCGCGCACTGACGCGCAAAAGGCCTATGTTCATTCCTTGATGAACAATGAATTGGCCTTTGGTATCGGCCCTGCGGGCACAGGTAAAACCTATCTTGCGGTTGCTGTTGCCGTAACCAAATTCATTTCGGGCGAGGTGGATCGCATTATCTTGTCACGCCCTGCGGTCGAGGCTGGTGAAAAACTGGGCTATCTTCCCGGTGATATGAAGGACAAGGTCGATCCTTATATGCAGCCGCTCTATGATGCGTTGAATGATTTCTTGCCCGGGAAAACCTTGGCGAAGCTGATCGAAGAAAAACGTATCGAAATTGCGCCGCTTGCCTTTATGCGTGGTCGTACTTTGGCGAATGCCTTTGTGGTGCTCGACGAGGCACAAAACGCCACAGCCATGCAGATGAAGATGTTTCTGACCCGTTTGGGCGAAGGATCGCGCATGGTGATAACGGGTGACCGATCACAGGTCGATTTGCCCCGTGGTGTCGTGTCGGGCCTGACCGAAGCAGAGCGGCTGTTGAAATCGGTTTCTGGTATTAGTTTCAATTACTTCACTGCCAAAGATGTTGTGCGCCATCCGCTTGTTGCTGCGATCATCGAGGCCTATGACGAAGACGGCCGCAAGGCGATGATCAAACGGTTTGAAAAGCGCGACGCGGAATGACCGTCGACATTTTATTCGAAGATCCACGCTGGCAAGACATTGATTTGCAACGTTTGGCTGAGGTTGCTAAAAACGCAACACTGCGTCATTTGGGATATGACGCGGAAACCTTTGGCTGCGATCTGTTGGCCTGCGATGATGCACGTATTGCGGATCTGAACGCCGAATTTCGGGACAAGCCCACGCCCACCAATGTGTTGTCTTGGCCGTCAGAGGAACGCGGTGCCGATGTCGATGGTGATGACCCCGATCCGCTTGATCCCGAATGGGATGCCGAGTTGGGGGATATTGCCATTTCCTATGACACCTGTCATCGCGAAGCGGCAGACGCGGGCAAAGCCATGTCGGATCACGTTACACATTTGATGATACATGCCGTTTTACATTTATTGGGCTATGATCATATTCGTGACCAAGATGCCACGTTGATGGAAGAAATAGAAGTTCATATACTTGGCAAACTGGGTATAGATAACCCATATATAGTAGACTAATCGCATGAACGCGACTTTTGGAATGGATTGATGGACGACAAAGACGGGCCTTCTAGCGCAGCGCAAAGCGCGCAGCCGAACGGCAAAACGATACTATCACGCTTGGCGACGCGGTTGTTTGGAAAACCATCGGCCTCCGAACAAAAGCGATTGTCTGTTGATCAAAACTCAGTAAAGCGATCCGAAAACGTATTGGGCATCCTGAACCTGCGTCGTATGCGCGTGGAAGATGTGGCCATACCCAAAGCGGAAATCGTGGCTGTTGCGGATACCACGACAAAAGACGAATTGGTGCAAGTTTTGCGCAAAAGCGGTTTGACACGGATCCCTGTGTACGACGGCACTTTGGACAGCCCGATTGGCATGGTCCACCTAAAGGATTTCGCGCTGCGTCATGGGTTTGGAACCGACGATGCCGCGTTTGACCTCAAGGCGATGTTGCGCCCGCTGTTGTTTGTGCCACCTTCAATGCCGCTTGGCGTATTGTTGGCCAAGATGCAGACAGAGCGTCGTCATATGGCCTTGGTCATTGATGAATACGGCGGGGTCGATGGGTTGGTCACAATCGAAGATTTGATCGAACAAGTCGTCGGTGAAATCGAAGACGAACACGATATTGACGAAGGGAAATATTGGCATCTGGAAAAACCGGGGCAGTATATTGTGGTCGCCAAAGCCCCATTAGAGGACTTTGCGCGCGAGACGGGATTGGATTTGACCCAAGGCGAAGACATTGACGCCGAAGAAATCGACACCCTTGGTGGGTTGATCTTTATGCTGGCGGGGCGTGTCCCTGTTCGGGGTGAAGTGGTGCGCCATCCTTTGGGTGCTGAATTCGAAATCATCGATGCCGAACCGAGACGTGTAAAACGCGTCCGCCTGCGGTTGCCCGAAGTGGCCCAAGCCGCAGAATGATCACCGCCCTGCGCCGGCACTGGGTTGCAATCTTGCTTGGGGCAGGGGCCGCATTGGGCCACGCGCCGTGGTCCCTTTGGCCGTTGACAATCTTGTGTTTCATCGGATTTTTTTGGTGGAATGGCGATGCATCTGTGCGTGGGAAACGGGCGCAGTTCCAAAGGTTTTGGTTTTTTGGGTTTGTTTATTTCGCCGTGTCCATGTCGTGGATCATAGAACCGTTTTTGGTGGACGCCGCGGCGCATGGATGGATGGCACCCTTTGCCTTGGTCTTCATGGCGGGGGGCTTGGCAGTGTTTTGGGGGCTTGCCGGACTTGCCCATCCATATGGCGGTGCTTTTGCCTCTGCCTCGGCCTTGGGCGTTGCGGAATGGATGCGCGGCCATGTGCTGACGGGGTTCCCATGGGGAATGCCTGCCTATGGCGTTGTGGATACCGGGTTCATCCAATGGTTCGCAATCCTTGGGCCTTATGGCGTGACAATTGCCTTGTTTTTGATCTCTGCGCTTATTGCCGTGGCGCTGCGGGCGCGAAAATTTGGCTGGATTGCTGCCGCAACCTGTGCCGGTGCAATCGCCGTTGCGCTGCCGCTTTTGCGGGCTGAGCGGACGGACGCCGCCTCTGACTATGTGGTGCGCTTGATTCAGCCGAACGCGCAACAATCCCAAAAATGGGATCCTCAATATGCCCCGATCTTTTATAAACGTCTTTTGGATGCAACGGCGGATGGTGCGCGCCCTGACTTAATCATTTGGCCAGAATCCGCGATTGCTGCCTTGCTCAATTACGCCCCCGACATGATTGCCGACATAGAACAGGCCGCAGGCGAAACACCTGTTGTATTTGGCGCGTTGCGATTTGATGATGCGGATCAGCTAAAAAATGCGCTTGTCTTGTTGCAGGCAGGGGCAGAGATGCAGATTTACGACAAATCGCATTTGGTGCCGTTTGGGGAATACTTGCCCCTTGAATCGTTCTTGCGCCCGTTGGGCTTGGGGTTTTT
>RGAJ01000109.1 GCA_009920225.1 Paracoccaceae bacterium | reverse complement strand
CTGTCATTCTGTATCCTTTAGATATTTGCGGATTGTGCCCGATTTCGGCGAAAGATCGGGATCAATATCACGCATTTCCATTGAAACTGCGATCGACCGCTTTTCAAACGCGGGGGCTAGATAATCCTGCACAACGTCAAAAAGTCGGCTGACCGCGTCTTGTTTGACATCATCTGGGCGCCCAGCGCGCAAGCGAATAGAAATATCGATAAACCCATGGTCTGGGTTTCCATCTGCAATCGCATAATAATCAACGCGTGTCGCACGAACGCGCACACCCGCCATCGGAAAACACGCAAGCCCCGCAGCGGTTTCGCGCAGTTTTTCACACAATTCTTGAATATCGACATCGGTTTCAAGGTTACCCGAATAATCAATCATGAAATGCGGCATCGTTAATCCTTAACATCGCAAGTAATTTGAACCTAGACCTTTTAATTCACTTCTGTCAATTTATTTCCACACTCAGGAGATTGGCATGACACATTCTGACACTAAGAAGAACTTGCCCACAACGCAACGGTCCTTGCCGATGGCGCTTTTGCGGGCTCGTGAAAATGTGATGTCGCCGATCCGCGCCATGCTTGGCGACTTTGGGTTAACCGAACAGCAATGGCGATTGCTGCGCGTCTTGTCCGAAAGCGGCCCATTAGAGGCAACCATTTTGGCCAATCGTGCGGCCCTGCTTTTGCCCAGCCAAACGCGTATCGTCCAAACGATGGAACAAAAAGGATTGGTCCTGCGCCGCCCCCATCCAAGTGACAAGCGGCGTCACACCTTGGAAATCACCTCAGAAGGCCAAGCGATTATTGATGACAACCTTGATCGCGCGAAAGAGATTGCAGATGCCTTTGTAATGGCACTGGGCAAACGAAAATACGATCAGCTGGTCGATTTGCTGGAAGACATCGAAACAGCCGATCTTTCGAAATACTTAAACCGCTGAGAAACCCGCGCGCAAACCCGCCAAAATAACCGACACATCATCAGAGGTTAGGATAAGCGGCGGTGACAGGATGATGTTTGGCCCAGACACACGCACCATCGTCCCCGCCTCATACGCCGTCTTTTGAATTTTCGCAGGAACGGATTTATCTGTTGGCGCTTTTGTCGTGCGATCAGAAACGAGTTCGAGCGCGCACATCAATCCATGACCACCGCGCACATCACCGATTACGTCAAAGTCGCGTTGCAGATCCAACAACCCTTGATATAGCTCGGCCCCCCGCGCGGCGGCATTGTCTTTGACATTCAAGCGTTGCGTTTCGTCCAAACAAGCGATCGCCGCCGCTGCGCCAACAGGATGCCCTGAATAGGTATAGCCATGACCAATCGCGGCCTTGCCCGTTTCATCCTTTTCAAAGGTTTCGACCACATGGTCGGCAATCATGACTGCGCCAAATGGGAAATACCCGTTTGTGATTGCCTTTGCGGTGCACATAAAATCGGGCTGTACGCCCCAATGACGTGATCCAGACCAGCTTCCCGTGCGACCAAAGGCTGTTATGACCTCATCCGCGATCAACAATATCCCGTTTTTGGAACAGATTTCGAGAACACCGGGCATGAATGATGCATGTGGCGGAATAACCCCACCTGCGCCCAAGACGGGTTCCATAATCATTGCGGCGATGGTGCCTGCCCCTTGGAACGCGATTTCATCTTCGAGTGCTTGCAAACACAGCTGCGCCAAACGCTCGGGATCTGTTTCATTGAACGGGTTGCGATAGGTATAGGGCGCAGGAATATGGAAACATCCCCCCATCAATGGTTCATAGGCCGTCCGGAAATTGGCGTTTCCATTCACCGACGCGCCACCAAAATGGGTTCCATGATATCCTTTTTTCAGGGACAAATATTTTGTGCGCCCATGTTCACCGCGCACCTTGTGGTATTGCCGCGCAAGGCGCAGGGCCGTTTCCACCGAATCTGATCCCCCCGATGTATAGAACGCCCGCGTCAAACCATCAGGTTCAAAAAATTCCTGAAGCTTGTCGCCCAATTCGATCACGCAATCATTCGATGTTCCGCGGAATATTGAATAATAGGGCAACCGATCCAACTGCGCCGCAATCGCATCTTTGACCGGCTGGCACGAATACCCAAGGTTCACGTTCCACAATCCACCAACGGCATCAACAACTTCGTGCCCATCAACATCGACGATCCGTGTGCCATGCGCACCCGTTACAATGGTTGGAGGCGTGTTCAGGCTGTCGGCAGGGTGTGCCATAGGGTGCCAAATGGATTTTGCGTTGCGTTCCTTAAGGTAATTGGAATCTTTCATACCAGTGCCTTTTCTAATTTCAGATCATATCCCACAGGCGGAAATCCCCCCGTGGCATGCGTAAGCGCGTGCGCCGCATCGAAAACAGCGCGCCGAAAAACGGGCGCATTTTCAGATGAAACGCGATTGACAGGTGCCGCAACTGCAATCGCGGCGATTGCAACGCGGGCATCGTTAAAGATGGGGGCAGCAAAGCTGTGAACGTCGCTTTCAAATCCGGACACATATTCGGCTATGCCCGTGTCGCGGGTGTTTTGGATCATGCCCCGCAGCCGCGTCGGATCAACAACGGTAAAGGGCGTACGAACGTCCAGCTTTTTGGTCAAAACCTGATCGACCAAGGCTGGGTCACAAAATGCCAACACGGCCAAGCCGGAACTGGTGGCATGCAGCGGCAATTCCATCGCATCATCCATCATGACGCAGGTGCCATGATCACTGCTATAGGCGTAATTCATGGTCGCCAACTGCGCCCCATCCAAGATCGAAAAATGCGCGGTCTCACCCGTTTTGGTGGCCAATTCGCGTACCGCTCGTTTCGACGTTTCACGCAATGGCACAGCGGCCTCGCGCAGGGACGACAACCGTAAAACTGCGGTGCCCAAACGATAGGATTTCGCACCGTCGGTCTGTTCGACAAATCGGCTTTCCTGCAATTCGGTCATCATGCGATATACCGTGGCCTTGTTCATGCCAGACAGGCGCGTCAATTCACTTAACCCTATCTCAGGCCGATCTGCCGTGAAATAGTTTAGTAAAGACAATGCCTTGGCTACAGTCCCCATGCAGGATAGCGTCCTTTCGTTTGTAGTCATCGGAAATTTTCATCAAAAAATTTCCACCGTTTTAAAAACTGTTGACAGATAAGCCTATCGTCTGTCAATCTAAAAAGGAACCGTTGGTTCGTATAATAAACCAACTGTATAACAGGGAGATAACAATGAAATTGACCAAGACGCTGTTGTCCGCAACAGCAATGACTTTGGTTGCACTGACAGGCGCAGCCCAAGCAGAATACCCCGAAAAACCCGTAAGCTTTATCGTGCCGTGGCCTCCCGGTGATTTGGAAGACGTTCTAACACGCATGATCGCCGAAGATTTCACCGCAGAATACGGCGTTGCAGCGGCCGTTGTGAACAAACCCGGTGGCGGTGGCGGCCCATTCCCCGGTGCGATCGAAGTGGCCCAAGCGCCATCTGACGGGTATACAATCGGATCTTTCGTGATTGGCGTTCCAGTTGTTGGTCACCAAATCGGTATCGACGAACTGACCCCAGAAAAATTTGACCCGCTTGGAATTTTCCTAACCTACCCATTTGTGATCGCAACATCAGGCGATGCGCCATATTCGACCATGGCGGAATTGGCAGATTACGCAAAATCAAATGATGTTGCATTGGGCCATTTCGGCGATCCTTTGACACCCACCCAAGTGACCAAAGCATTTGCAAAATCCGCTGGCTTTGAATGGGGTTCAGATGCTGCGTTTGACGCGCTCGATTGCAACACATTGGCGTCAGGCGATGCAGATGTCATAAATACGACACTTCAATTGATCCTTCCTTGCCTAGATAGCGTCAAAGTTTTGACATCTATCACCGATGAACGCATCCCATTGGTTCCAAATGCGCCTGCGATTGGCGAATTGAACCCGGATCTGAACATCGCGCTTTGGAACGGTTTGTTCGTGAACAAAGACACCCCCCAAGACGTGCGTGATAAAATCATCGCAGTTGCGCAAAAAACAATGGCGTCTGATCGCGCCCAAGCAATTGCCAAAGAAACAGGCGCGCTGGTCTATTGGCAAAACGCAAGCGATAGCGCGGCACGCGTTGCAAGCGATATCGCCACAATGGAACGCATTGGCGGTTTGTTGAACTAATCCTCCTGAAAAGACCAAGCTTCGGCTTGGTCTTTTTCCGTTTAAGGGGCGGGACATGTCGGATAAAAAGGTGGAAGAACAACGGTTCCCCGCGCCTTTGCGCGGCCAGTTGTTATTCGCGGGTGTGTTTTTGATACTGTCGGTTGTTTTGCTGTCGCAGTTGGGCGAACAGACCAAATGGGTCAACAAAACAAACTTTGCCGCCCAACCGCGGTTTTGGCCGATGATTGGCCTGATCTTGATGGTGGGCGGCTCGGCGCTGCATATTTGGAAACTGCCGAGGCGCAGGTTTTATGCCGCAGACTGGATCGAAGCGCGCAAATGGCTTTTTGTCGTAGAATATGCGCTATGGTTTTTTGCCTATGTCGTGGTGGTCCCGATCATCGGGTATCTGTTCGCCACAATCTTGTTTATGCCCAGCTTGGTGTATCGCATGGGATATCGCAAGAAATCGATCCTCATGTGGTCAGTGGTTTTTGGCATCGGAACCGTGGTTTTGTTCAAATCCCTGCTGTCCGTCAAAATACCGGGGGGCCTGATTTATGAATACCTGCCTGGCGCCCTGCGCAGTTTCTTTATCTTGAATTTCTGAGGCTTGTGATGGACCTTCTGTTATCCGCAATCGACGTTTTGATGCGTTGGGATGTTTTGCTGGCGCTGACTGTTGGGTCCGTCGGCGGGGTTTTGATCGGTGCCATTCCGGGTGTTGGGCCCGCTGTTGCAATCGCGATTTTGCTGCCTGCCACGTTTTCGATGGATCCCATCGTCGGATTGACGGTGCTGTTGGGGATCTATGGATCATCGATGTATGGCGGCGCAATTCCCGCAATTCTAATCAATACACCCGGGACGGCGGTAAATGCATTAACCACCTATGACGGATACCCGATGACCGCGCGGGGCGAGGCGCGGCGCGCGCTGTCTTTGGCCTATTCCGCATCGTTTTTTGGCGGCATCTTGTCCATCATCTGTTTGATCCTCTTTGCGCCTGTTCTGGCCAAGGTCGCGCCCTTGTTCGGATCGCGCGAGATATTCCTTGCCGCGCTGTTGGGGATCATTTTGGTGATCATCGTGCATCGTGGCCAAACCCTGATTGCTGCAGCGCTGGTTGGCTTTGGTATATTTATCAACACCATCGGCCTTGAACCGGTCAAATATTCGAAACGATACACCTTTGACCAAGCATTCCTGTCCAGCGGCATCAACCTGATCGTTGTCGTGCTTGGCCTATTCGCCATTTCCCAAGCGTTCTATCTGCTGCAAAGCGACGATGAAAAAATCCGCCTCACGAAACTGCGCGGCGGTCTGTTCCAAGGGCTGCGTGAATTGTTTCGCCATCCTCGGGTGGCCACGGTGTCGGGCGGGTTTGGTGTTTTGATGGGTATGATCCCCGGCGTCGGTGAATTCACCGCACAGTTTTTGGGATATTCATACGCCCAGCGCACATCGAAAAGACCAGAAGATTTCGGGCGCGGATCGTCCGAGGGCTTGATCGCCTCAGAAACCGCAAACAACGCCGTTCCCGCCGCCGCGATGGTACCGCTATTGGCGTTGGGGATTCCGGGCGAAGCATTAACCGCGATGATGTTGTCGGTGTTCTATGTGCATAACGTGGTTCCCGGACCGCAATTGTTCCAAAACCAGATGGATTTCGTGGTGGCATTGTATATTGCACTGCTGATCCTGAACGTGATGGTGTTGATCTTTTTGCTGTTTGCAACAAATTCAATCATCAAGCTGATCAAAATCCCCAATCGATTTCTGGGCGCATGTATTTTGGCGCTGTCGTTTGTGGGGGTCTATTCCCTGCGCAATTCGATGTCTGATTGCGTGATCGCCGCCGCATTTGGCGTATTCGGATTTATATTGAAACGGCTGGAATTACCCGTCATCCCAATCATCTTGGGCATGGTTCTGGGCAACATCATGGAAGTCAAACTGCGCGCAGGTATGGCGCGGGTGAAAACGCCGTTTGACTTTATCGACCGCCCTGTCGCGATGATCTTGTTCCTGATGATTATTGCCGTTCTGATTTTACACTTTCATCGTGTCCTCAAGGACCGCAAAGAATTGAAGGAGGCCAAATGGTCGAACAAGCACGCATCGACAAGCTTCGGCAAGTTTCTATCAAACCGCAAAGATTATTTATCAACGGAACGTGGCAAAGCGGTTCGGGCGAAA
>RGAJ01000108.1 GCA_009920225.1 Paracoccaceae bacterium | reverse complement strand
CAACGCCCAACATTCGGGATCCTCCTGTTGGGGTTGTGACGCAAAACGATTAGGAAATGATGAACGGCCTAGAAATCCGTAGGCGCGCCCCCTTCGACCTTGCGGCGTGCCACAAATTCTTTCAATTCCTCATGGATCGCGTCGTCCATTGGCGGCGCTTCAAAGTTATTGACGATGTTTTTATAGATCGTATGCGCGCGCTCAGGTGTCCATATTGCACCACCTGCTTCCCATGCTTCGTAGTTTTTCCAATCCGACAAGAACGGTTGATAAAAGGCCGTTTCATACCGATCTTGGGTGTGCTGGATGCCAAAGAAATGACCATTTGGCCCAACCTCGGCAATCGCATCAAGCGCGATATGTTCGGGGCTGGTTCCAATGACATCAGGTTCCATATAGCGTTGAACTTGTTGCAAGATTTCGCAATCCATCACGAATTTCTCGGGGCTTGCGATCAAACCGCCCTCTAACCATCCCGCCGCGTGATACACAAGGTTGGTGCCGGATTGGACCGCGGCCCAAATCGAATTTGACGTTTCCCACATGGCTTGACCGTCTGGCACGTTGGCCGCACACACGCCCGATGACCGCAGTGGCAGATTATAAAACCGCGCCAATTGCCCCGTCATTTGTGTCGCCCGCATATATTCAGGCGTCCCAAAGGCGGGGGCACCCGATTTCATATCAACGTTCGATGTAAACGTCCCAATGGCACAGGCCGCGCCGGGGCGCACCAATTGCGCCAAAACGACCGCAATCAACCCTTCGGCCAAGGATTGCGCAACCGCGCCTGCCATGGTGACGGGGGCCATTGCGCCGGCCAAGGTAAAGGGTGTAACAATCAAGGCCTGATTGCGGCGCGCCAAACGCATCCAGCCATCCAACATCGGAATGTCATGCTTGAGCGGCGAGGTCGAATTGATGTTGGTGTACATCTTTGGACCTGATTCAAATTCTTCGTGACTATGACCGCCTGCGATGCGCACCATTTCCATCACGTCATCAACCCGTTCAGCCCCAAGGCTGTAGGCATGGGCAACTTTGTCCGTCAGGGTCAGTTTGTCGTACAACACATCCAAATGCCGGACGCTTGCATGCACATCGACAGGCTCAACAGGATAGCCGCCCACAAAGTGGATACAGTTGAAATATTGGCTTAGCTTCAATAAATCACGACACATTTCGCGCGTGCCGGGCACTTTGCGCCCCAATTCCATGTCCCAATAGTTGGGGGGCGAGGACACGTTGCCAAACAGGATATAATCGCCACCAACGATCAATTTGCGATCCGGGTTGCGCGGCGTGATTTCAAATTGTTTAGGCGCAAGTGCGATCATTTCCATCACAAAATCGCGCCCCATTCGTACGTTTTCACCGTTTATGGTGCAACCCGCTTTGCGAAAGACCTCAAGCGCTTCGTGGTTCAGGATTTCGATGCCAATATTTTCCAAAATCGCCATCGCGCCATTGTGCACCGCTTGGACACCCTCAGGGGTTAGCGGTTCGATCGGTCGATCGATATTAATCGGCAACCGCCATGGCATTTGATCAATAATCTCTGTCCCACGGCGCGATGTGTTGCCTGCGCGGCCACCGCTGCGGCGACGTTTTTGTTGGGGCTCTGACATGGCGTTCTCCTTTTGCTTGGCATCAGAAAATCGCACAGATCGTTTGTGATCCTGTCGGATACCGACGGAATGCGTCGCATTTGCACTGCGAGATTAGGAAACCTTTAAAAGCGCTGGAATTTCGCCAATGTCGTCTAACACCAGATCGGCAAAGGGGACCAATTCTTCGCGCAGGGCCATCCCCGTGAGCACGCCAATTGTCGTCATCCCTGCGGCACGTCCTGCGCGCAGATCATGGGTGCTGTCGCCCACCATGGCACAGCGCGTGGGATCAACACCACAGGACCGCGCACAGGCCAACAGCGGATCGGGGGCGGGTTTTGCCCCATAGCCACTGTCATATCCTGCGACAAAATCTGCAATCGTCAAACAATTCGCACGTTCCAAATGCACGCGCGCCCCGCGTTCGGTGTCATTCGTCACAACACCAATTTTTTTGCCCATTTCATGCAGGCGTTCGAAATACCGTCGCAGCGGGACCACTTCGATTTGCGGCACCTCAAAGGTCATCTGCATCAGGCTTTTTTCTAACTCATCCAACGTATGATGCGGCAAAAACGGCGCGATCAATTCCACCGCTTCGCGGTTTGTCCCCGCAATCACAGGCGATGTCGGCAAATAGGCCTGAGCCGCCAAATCGTAATGCGTCGCAGCGGCCAAACGTTGTTCCAGCGCAGGGTCGCCTTCGGCCAAGGCGGTGATGATCCGCTTGCCAAAGGTGTTCCATGTTGCGCCGAAATCAAACAAGGTTCCATCCTTGTCAAAAATCAACGCGTCAACATCCAAAATCATCTGTGTCATGTCCAATGTACCGCCTGTCCACCAGGCAGCACCATTCGCGCCTGCATCATATGTTCGGGTTTTTGTGATAGTTCAGATGCATAGCGCAGCACCCAAGCGTCGTCCATCAAAACAAAGTCTAGAACTGCGCCCAAAAATTCAGGCGATTGTGCATTTTCGCGAATGTCGTCAATGCTTGCGCCGCTTGACCCCATGAATATTCCGATCAAATCGTCTTGGCCCACCAACCATGTCAAAACTGACAATGCATAGGTTTCTGCTGCCTCAGGTGTCATCATTTTTTCCCATCGAAAGGTTTTGTTAACCCAATTCAGTAAAATTTAAAGAAACTTGCAACCAAAAAGGCAGCAACCCATGTCGGGACATGTACTTTTGATCGGCTCTGACGCGGCAGATGTGTCCACTTATGCGGACCGCCTGCAAGAGACCTTGTTTCGTGTCACCATCGCGCCTCTGCCCCGCCCAAACATCGAAGATCAGTATGATTGCTTGGTGCTGACGCCCTCGGCAGACTGCGGAATCGACCTTGTAAATACAGCAAATATTCCCGCTTTGGCGATTGAATGCGACGCGCATACACCTCGATTTTCGTTGGGTCATATTATCGAAGATCGTATGCATGTCTCTGCCCATAAACGCGAATTGGTGGCCCGTATCAGGGCCATGATCCGCAGACACCATGCAGCGCGGGAATTAAAACTGCGCGAAGGAACGAATCGCGCATTGGGATTTAACGAGGCCAATGACACGTTCAGCCATCGAAAAAACTGCTATGTGGTGACGCGCGCACAGACTTTGCCCCCCGTCTTGCAACAAATTTCAAACGCAGGCGCGCCATTTGCATTTGATCTGCAAACCCCAGAAGATTTTCAAACCACCCTTGCACGCAAAAAGATTGATGCCGTGGTGATTGACGACACAGACTTGGGCGAGCGTACAGCGAACACATTGTTAGATCTGCGCGCCCATCCCAACACGCGCTATGCCGCAATTTTATGTGTATACGGGCAGATGCATCGTCACAACGCGTTTGAATCCCTTGAATTGGGGGCAGATGATGTCATCGTCAACAACGATACAGACAGTGATGTCTTGCATCGATTAACGCTCCATTGGCGGGCCAAAGACACCAATGACGCGCTGCGCAGATCGAACCAAATCGGGCTTTATGCAGCGGTGACAGATACGTTAACGGGGTTGTTCAATCGCCGCTATGCCATGACCCATCTGCACCATTTGTGCGACATTGCGAAATCCAAAAACGGGTCGGTGACGGCGTTGATGATTGATATTGATCATTTCAAACAGGTGAATGACACGTTCGGCCATTTTGCAGGCGATAGCGTTTTGATGGCGGTGGCAGAAACGTTGAAATCAACCGTTCGGGCATCGGATCTGGTCGCGCGGATCGGGGGTGAAGAATTTGTCATTCTGTTGCCTGATATCAAAGAACGCGATGCCAAGCGATTGGCGGATCGCCTGTGCAAATCGGTGCGCAAGATGAAGCTTGACGCGATCACCGGTTCAATCACGATTTCAATCGGGGTCAGCCGCTATGACCCCACCAGTCTGATCAGCTATGCCAATTCGGAGATCTTGGAACAGGCTGATACCGCGCTTTATACGGCGAAACGAAACGGGCGTGATCAAGTTTCCTATTATTCACAATTCTGATCTCAAACCGCGATGTTATCGCCAACAGCGTCAAGGGGGCGCAGGTAAAATACTTGCCCCAAGAGGGCCAACAAGGGTAAACGCATGCCATACCATTGCATACGGAGGAGTGCGTCATGGGATTCCGCGAGGTTTACCAAAGCTCAAAAGATAATTCAGAAGCCTTCTGGTTGGACGCCGCTCGCGCGATCGACTGGGATAAATTTCCAACCAAAGCCTTGAACGATGCCAACGCACCGCTGTACGAATGGTTCACAGATGGCATGGTCAACACCTGTTATAACGCCGTTGACCGCCATGTCGAAAACGGACGTGCGGATCAAACGGCAATCATTTATGACAGCCCGATCACCGGCGCAAAAGACAAAATCACCTATGCCGAATTAAAGGACAAGGTTGCGCATCTTGCGGGGGCTTTGGTTGCCAAAGGCGTCACCAAAGGCGACCGCGTGATCGTGTACATGCCCATGGTTCCCGAAGCCTTGGTCGCCATGTTGGCCTGCGCACGCATCGGTGCGGTGCATTCGGTCGTGTTCGGTGGCTTTGCCGCCAACGAATTGGCCGTGCGCATCGACGACGCCAAACCAAAGGCGATCTTGGCCGCGTCCTGCGGGCTGGAACCAAACCGCGTCGTTGAATACAAGCCCTTGATCGACGGTGCGATTGAACTGTCCACACATAAACCCGAAACGGTCATCATCCTACAGCGCGAACAATGCACGGCCCCCTTGATCGACGGCCGCGATTATGATTGGTACGCTGTGCAGGACGGCGTAGCGCCCGCAGACTGCGTTATGGTCGAAGGCAACCATCCCGCCTATATCCTGTATACCTCTGGCACGACAGGCGCACCCAAGGGCGTTGTGCGTCCAACAGGCGGCCATTTGGTTTCATTGAACTGGACCATGAAAAACATCTATAACGTCGATCCGGGTGATGTGTTCTGGGCTGCGTCCGATGTGGGTTGGGTCGTTGGTCACAGCTATATCTGTTATGGTCCCTTGATCCACGGCAACACCACCATCGTATTCGAAGGCAAACCTGTCGGCACCCCAGATGCAGGCACATTCTGGCGCGTGATCAGCGAACACAATGTCCGCAGCTTTTTCACTGCACCGACCGCATTCCGCGCCATCAAACGCGAAGATCCCAAAGGCGAATACAAGGCGAAATATGACCTGTCATGCCTGAATGCGCTGTATCTGGCGGGGGAACGTGCAGACCCTGATACCATCTATTGGGCGCAAAACCTGTTGGGCGTACCTGTGGTCGACCATTGGTGGCAAACCGAAACAGGCTTTGCCATCGCGGCAAACCCGTTGGGCATTGAGCATCTTCCGATCAAGGTCGGATCGCCATCGGTCGCAATGCCCGGATATGATGTTCAAATCCTGGACGAAGGCGGCAATCCGATGAAGGCGGGCGAATTGGGCGCGATTGCGATCAAACTTCCCCTGCCCCCGGGCACCCTGCCAACCCTTTGGAATGCCGATGACCGGTTCAAGAAATCCTATCTGACCACCTTCCCGGGGTATTATGAAACAGGCGATGCGGGCATGGTCGACGAAGACGGATACCTGTATATCATGGCGCGCACCGATGACGTGATCAACGTTGCAGGTCACCGCCTGTCAACGGGCGCGATGGAAGAAGTGCTGGCCAACCACCCAGACGTCGCCGAATGCGCCGTGATCGGCGTCAGCGACGAATTGAAAGGACAGCTGCCCGTCGGGTTCTTGTGCCTGACAACGGGCGTCAATCGTCCGCATGACGAAATCGTCAAAGAATGCGTCAAGATGATGCGCGATCAAATCGGCCCCGTTGCGGCGTTCAAATTGGCGGTTGTTGTGAACCGCTTGCCCAAAACGCGTTCGGGCAAAATCCTGCGGGCGACTATGGTCAAAATCGCAGATAGCCAAGAATTCAAAATGCCGGCAACTATTGATGATCCGGCGATTTTGGATGAAATCCGCGACGCGTTGCAAACATTAGGCTACGCCAAATAAACAAAAAACCCCGCCGGTTGGCGGGGTTTTTTTTTGATCACTACGCTGGCTTATTCAAGGTTGAGAACAACAAACCTTGGCTGCCCCTCACGGCGCACCAAAACCAAGAGCGATTGGCGACCTGCGTCCACGACCGCATCGATTTGCGCTTGGAACTCGTCAACCGACGTGACTGCCTTTTGGCCCGCATCTGTGATAACATCCCCTTCTTGGATGCCTTTGGCCGCGGCGGGGCTTTCGGCGTCAACCTGTGTCACAACCAAACCAGAGAC
>RGAJ01000107.1 GCA_009920225.1 Paracoccaceae bacterium | reverse complement strand
AAAAACGTGATCGTTCCAATCATCGCCGCACCTGTGATCAAGCTGATCAGGGATGTCATCGTGAACACGTTCAGACGAAACAAATGCAATGGCAAAACGGGCTCTGCCGCGTGCTTTTCGGCCCATACGAACCATGCCATTGACACAAGCGTTGCTGCGACAAGGCCCAGACCGGTCACAGATGTCCACGATATACCCTGCCCCGCAAGACTGGTGAATAGGGTCAAAGACGCAAGAGCGACTGACAAAAGGGCTGCGCCCAACCAATCGATTTTATGCTGCACACGTTCACCGCGGGGTTCAAACCCGATCGTAAAACCAATCACAGCCAAAATACCAAGCGGAATGTTGATCAGGAAAATCCAATGCCAGCTGAAATATTCAACAAACCAGCCGCCAAGCAGCGGACCTATCACGCTCGACGCGGAAAAGATCGCGGCAAACACACCTTGGACCTTGCCACGTTCGCGCGGCGGCACAACGTCGCCCACCACGGCCAATGCCAGAACGAACAGACCACCGCCGCCCAATCCTTGGAACGCGCGGGCCCAGATCAATGCATCCATGCTAAATGCAAGGGCGCAGGCAACGGATCCCGCCAAAAACAACCCGACAGAAAAATACACCATCACCCGCCGGCCGTACAAATCACCCAGTTTGCCATACAAGGGCGCAGATACGGTTGAGGCAAGGATATAGGATGTCACGACCCACGACAGCTTTTCCAAAGCGCCCAAGTCGGTGACAATCGTGGGTAGCGCCGTCGAGACAATCGTTTGATCCAAAGCCGCCAACAAAAGCAACAAAGCAACGGAACCGATAACCAGCGCAGGTGTCCCGCGCACTTGGGATTGAACAGTGTTCGACATCTTTTAAACCGATCAGTTTAGTTAACAGCGTTTTATCCACCACGCAGGCGATAGTCAATTCACGAAAACCATCGCCCGCTTATCGATTATTCGGATGCTGCGGACATGTGGTTACATGATCATTCACCAATCCGGCCGCCTGCATAAACGCATACACAATGGTTGGCCCACAAAACTTAAACCCACGCTTTTTTAAATCTTTGGACATCGCTATTGCGATTGCATCCGAATTTGGGACCTCACCCAATTGGGAAAAACCGTGTATGATCGGCGTGTGGTTTACAAAGCCCCAAATATAGTTTGAAAACCCTTGCTCTGCCTCAATCTCAAGATAGGCTTTCGCGTTCCCAATCGTGGCGTTTATCTTTCCTCGGTGACGAATAATCCCTGCGTTCTGCACCAAAAGTTCAACCCGATCCTCCCCCCATGTTGCGATTTCCTTGGGCTCAAATCCCGCAAAGGCCGCACGGAAATTTTCGCGTTTTTTCAAAATGGTAATCCAGCTTAGACCCGCTTGATACCCCTCAAGGATCAGCTTTTCCCACAGTGCACGACTGTCGTATTCTGGCACGCCCCATTCGTGATCATGGTAATCGATATAAATTTGATCGGGCCCAGCCCATGCGCATCGCGTCATTTTCACTATCCTGTTTAGAAATTGTTAGGGTTCTTGAGGCACCTTGTCGAAGTATGGAGACGACGATGCTAAACTTCAACAAGATTGACACAATGCCCGATGATGACAGCCCATTTTCCAATGCGATGGCGCGCACGAAAAAGGACGCAATGACCCTGGTTCACCGCGCCCTGATCGGGGGGCGTGCAGCGTTGGCGTTTCAACCCATTGTTTCGGCGCGTGCACCGCATACTGTGATCTTTCACGAAGGTCTGATCCGCATCCCCGACGAAACAGGGCGAATTATCCCCGCACGCGATTTTATGCCCCATGTCGAAGAAATCGAATTGGGTCGTCAAATCGATTGCGCCGCCCTTGAGGTGGGCCTGAAACATCTCGCACTTACACCTGATCTTAGGATCTCCATCAACCTGTCTGCACGATCTATCGGATATGGAAAATGGAACGACATCTTGGGGCGCGCATTGCGCCGTGATCCTGCGATTGGGGAACGACTGATTCTTGAAATCACCGAAAGCTCGACCATCTTGCTGCCCGACTTGGTCATGAGTTTTATGAAAGATCTGCGAAAGCGGGGCATCACCTTTGCCCTTGACGACTTTGGCGCGGGAACCACATCGTTTCGATATCTGCGCGATTTCCAATTCGACATCGTCAAGGTTGACGAACAATTTATCCGAAACGTGGCGCACAACACAGATAATCAGGTTTTGGTTCAAGCCCTTATTTCGATTGCAGAACATTTTGGAATGCATACCATTGCCGAGGCAGTCGAAAATCCGATTGATAGCGATTGGCTGACCGAACACGGCATCGACTGTCTTCAGGGCTATTTCTATGGCATGCCAACGCTTTCCCCACCTTGGATGGTCTCTGCACAGGCAGTTTAGTGTCGCATACTATGTCAAATGTGTTGCCGCACTGCAGCAAAAGTTGTATCAAACGCGCAACGAGTTTCGTGAAATAGTGGAGGACACTCATGACTAACGTAGTAATCGCATCCGCGGCGCGTACCGCCGTCGGTAGCTTTGGCGGATCATTTGCAAACACACCTGCGCACGATTTGGGTGCCACAATGTTAGAAGCGCTTGTCGCCCGCGCCGGGATCGACAAAGCAGACGTTTCCGAAACCATTCTGGGCCAAGTCTTGACCGCTGGTCAGGGCCAGAACCCCGCCCGCCAAGCCCATATCAACGCAGGTCTGCCCATTGAAAGCGCCGCGTGGAGCATTAACCAAGTCTGTGGTTCAGGCCTGCGCGCAATCGCTTTGGCGGCACAGCACATCCAATTGGGCGATGCAGATATCGTCTGCGCCGGCGGCCAAGAAAACATGACCCTTTCCCCCCACGTCGCACATTTGCGCGCAGGTCATAAAATGGGCGACGTCCAATATATCGACAGCATGATCCGTGATGGTCTGTGGGATGCCTTCAACGGGTATCACATGGGGCAAACCGCCGAAAACGTAGCTGCGCAGTGGCAAATCAGCCGCGACATGCAAGACGAATTTGCGCTTGCGTCACAAAACAAAGCAGAAGCCGCTCAAAAGGCGGGTAAATTTGCCGACGAAATCACGCCATTTACCGTGAAAACCCGCAAGGGTGACATCATCGTGGACCAAGACGAATATATTCGTCACGGCGCGACATTGGAAAGCATGCAAAAACTGCGCCCAGCTTTCACCAAAGACGGATCTGTCACAGCGGCGAACGCATCAGGCCTTAACGACGGCGCTGCGGGTGCTTTGCTGATGACCGCAGAGAATGCAGAAAAACGCGGGATCGAACCCCTTGCGCGCATCGTGTCCTATGCGACGGCTGGTTTGGATCCCAAAATCATGGGCGTCGGCCCAATCTATGCAAGCCGCAAAGCATTGGAAAAAGCAGGTTGGTCCGCAGATAGCCTTGATCTGGTCGAAGCAAACGAAGCGTTTGCAGCGCAAGCCTGCGCAGTCAACAAAGATATGGGCTGGGATCCCGCAATCGTAAACGTGAATGGCGGTGCAATTGCAATCGGTCACCCAATCGGCGCATCCGGTGCGCGGATATTCAACACCTTGATCTTTGAAATGCAACGCCGCAATGTAAAGCGCGGTCTTGCAACGCTCTGTATCGGTGGCGGCATGGGCGTGGCCATGTGCATTGAGCGTCCATAATTTTTGAAAGCGGGGCCATTTGGCCCCGCTTTTTTCTGCAGCGCGGAAATTCTTTGCGAAATAATATTGCGTATTCGTAATCATTTGAGTAATAGAGTTACCAAGAAGATTCAGGAATAGGAGAACACATCATGGGTCGTATTGCATTGGTCACAGGCGGGTCGCGCGGCATTGGCGCAGCCATTTCAAAACAACTTCAAGCCGCAGGATATACTGTTGCTGCAAACTATGCAGGCAATGATGATGCAGCCGCAGCCTTCACCGCTGAGACAGGCATTAAAACCTATAAATGGAACGTTGCCGATTACGAAGCAAGCGCCGCTGGCATCGCCAAAGTCGAAGCAGACCTTGGCCCGATCGATATCGTCGTTGCAAACGCCGGCATCACCCGTGACGCGCCCTTCCACAAAATGACACCAGAGCAATGGCACCAAGTGATCGACACCAACCTGACAGGCGTGTTTAACACCGTCCACCCGATTTGGCCCGGTATGCGCGAACGTAAATTCGGTCGCGTGATCGTGATTTCATCGATCAACGGACAAAAAGGTCAATTTGCGCAGGTCAACTATGCCGCGACCAAAGCGGGCGATTTGGGCATCGTGAAATCTTTGGCCCAAGAAGGTGCGCGCGCGGGTATTACTGCAAACGCAATCTGCCCGGGCTATATCGCAACCGAAATGGTGATGGCGGTGCCTGAGAAAGTCCGCGAGTCAATCATTGCGCAGATCCCAGCAGGCCGCTTGGGCGAGCCCGAAGAAATCGCGCGCTGCGTTGCGTTCCTTGCGTCAGACGATTCAGGGTTTATCAACGGATCGACCATCTCAGCCAACGGCGCACAATTCTTTGTGTAACACCTAAATCTATCTAAATGTAAAAGGCCCCTCCGCGGGGCCTTTTTTTGTGGACAATTCACAAATGAAAAAGGGCCGCACAATGGCGACCCTTTTCTTTGAAATATGTCGTTGGGATTAGAAGCCCAAGCCTTCGTATTTCTTTTTGAATTTGGACACGCGACCACCTTGGTCCATCAAACGTGTACCGCCACCGGTCCATGCAGGATGCACTGTTGGGTCAATATCAAGCGCCATTGTGTCGCCTTCTTTACCCCAAGTGGAGCGCATTTTCACGATAGTACCATCGGTCATTTTGACGTCGATGAAGTGATAATCGGGATGGATGTCTTTTCTCATCTCGCCGCTCCTTATTGGTCGTTTTTAGATTTGTAGTTGGAAACCTCTGCGATACGTGCAGATTTACCGCGACGCGAGCGTAGGTAGTACAGTTTCGCACGACGAACGCGGCCGCGACGAACTACTGTGATGCTGTCGATGTTTGTGGAGTGCAATGGGAATACGCGCTCAACACCTTCACCGAAAGAGATTTTACGAACTGTGAATGACCCGGCAATGCCGTGGCCGTTTTTGCGAGAAATGCAAACACCTTCGTAGTTTTGCACACGTGAACGTGTACCTTCGGTTACTTTGTAACCAACGCGGATTGTATCACCCGCTTTGAAATCTGGGATCTCTTTGCCCAGCGCGGCGATTTGTTCCGCCTCGAGTTGTGCGATCAAGTTCATCGCTTGTCTCCTTATGCTTACGCATCAGACAACAAAAAACGCGGCGGGATCGAATCCCGCCATCTCCAATGGCCTGCGTGTACGCATTATTGGTGAATAATGCAAGGGAACTTGGGATTTTTATTCTGAAAACCTTTGGTTTTCATGCGGGCTACGCCCGATTGAGTATTTTTGCAAAAGTGAAATCAATCGTCTTGTTTATTTTGATATGCGTCCCATAGATCGGGCCTGCGGTCTTGGGTCAATTTGCGAGATTGCTCCAATCGCCATTTTTCAACATTTGCATGATGACCAGAGGATAAGATTTCGGGGATCTCGCGCCCCTTCCATTCGGCGGGACGCGTGTATTGCGGATGCTCTAACAAGCCATTCGAATGGCTTTCATCGACGGTTGACGCGGCATTTCCCAATACGTCGGGGCGCAATCGAACGGCCGCGTCGATCATCGCTTGGGCCGCGATTTCCCCGCCCGTCAAGACGAAATCGCCCAATGAAACTTCTTGGATATTATAATGATCTAGGACCCTTTGATCGACGCCTTCGAAGCGTCCGCAAAGCAAGATCACACCGTTCCCATCCGCCCAGCTTTGCGCCATCTTTTGATCGAACCGGCGGCCGCGTGGTGACAGATATACAAGCGGTCGACCAACTGGGGCAGAGGCCAACGCGGCGTCGATTGCGGGCCCTACGACGTCCGCCCGCAAAACCATCCCTGCGCCGCCGCCTGCGGGTGTGTCATCCACGTTTTTATGCTTGCCAATGCCATAGGGGCGCAAGTCAATGGTTTCCAAACACCATTTCCCCTCGGCCAAGGCGCGGCCTGTCAGGCTTTCACCCAACACGCCTGGGAACGCTTTGGGGAAAAGCGTGATGATTTGCGCGGTCCACACACCGTTCAAACGTGGGTGTTCTGTCATCAATTCACGCGGTTTGAGGGACACCGAAATTGATTTGCGGCCAGCGGATTTATTGACAGGTTCGTTCATGCCTCATCCGCAAAAAGACCAAGGGGCGGGTCCGCGACAATGCGGCCAGACGCCAGATCGACAGTTGGAACAGCTTGGCGGGTAAAGGGCAACAACACCGTTGTTTTCAACCCTGCCCCCATAATTTCCAAGAGATCCGTTGCACCATGGTTTTGCACAGCGCGCACAGTGCCAAGCAAC
>RGAJ01000106.1 GCA_009920225.1 Paracoccaceae bacterium | reverse complement strand
CGAACAATAGGCATCCAAGATGGTTGATCAAAATAGGACTGCAGCAGTTGACCTTTTCATTATCGGCGGCGGTGTGAACGGATGCGGTATCGCCCGCGATGCGACAGGGCGCGGGTTTTCTGTCACGCTTGCCGAAATGAACGATCTGGCCAGCGGGACGTCGTCAAATTCAACCAAACTCTTTCATGGCGGTTTGCGGTACCTTGAGTATTTTGAATTTGGCTTGGTCGCCAAAGCATTGAAAGAACGCGAAGTATTGCTCAACATCATGCCGCATATCAGCTGGCCCATGCGCTTTGTTATTCCGCTAAGCAAGGATATGCGTTTTGACAGTTCGACGCCCACATCGCGGCTTTTGGCGGGTATCTTTCCATGGATGAAAGGGCGCAGGCCCTTTTGGTTGATCAGATTGGGATTGTTTCTATACGACCATTTAGGCGGACGAAAAATCCTCAAGGGTACATCGGCGTTGGATTTGACCACGTCACGCGAAGGCACAGTTCTGTTTCCTAGATTTCACAAAGCCTATGAATATTCCGATTGCTGGATCGATGACGCGCGATTGGTTGTGTTGAACGCGCGTGATGCACAGATGCGCGGGGCGCAGGTTCTTACCCATACCAAGGTGCTGTCGGCGCGATTTGACGATGGTCTGTGGCAGATTGAAACAGAAACGTCCGCAGGCGAACGACACACCCATTTTGCGCGAATGATTGTGAACGCTGCGGGACCTTGGGTAGGCGACATCACAGCATCGGTCATCGGTCGCAACGCCAAGCTTGGCGTGCGTTTGGTGCGCGGCAGCCACATCGTCACCTCAAAGCTGTATGATCATGACAAAGCCTATTTTTTCCAAGGCTCCGACGGCCGCATCATCTTTGCCATTCCTTATGAAACCGACTTTACCCTGATCGGAACCACCGAAGCAGAACACGCCGCACCAAACGATGCCCCGCAGTGCAGCGACGAAGAAGCACAATATTTATTGGACTTCGCCAATCAATATTTCAAAAAACCGCTGAGCAAAGAGGATATTCATTGGACCTACTCAGGTGTGCGCCCATTGTTCAATGACGGATCTGGCACTGCGTCAGCAGCAACGCGCGATTATGTCTTGAACATTGATGATGGCGCGGCGGGGCCGCTTTTGAATATTTACGGCGGAAAAATCACGACATACCGCCAGTTGGCCGAGGATGCATTGGACAAAATCCAGACTGTGTTTAACCGCAAGACCCCCAGCTGGACACATAAAGCGGCCTTACCGGGGGGCGATTTTAGGGTTAACGAGACAGCAACACTTGTAACCGATCTAACGAAAAAATATTCATTCTTATCTGCTACTTGGGCAACACGGCTCGTTCGTCTATACGGGACAGATGCATTCAACATACTTGGCACTGCGACAACATTGGATGATCTGGGTGTCGATTTTGGTGCGACCCTAAGTGAGGCAGAAGTCACATGGATGATGCGTCACGAATTTGCCCGCACCGCCGAAGATGTTGTATGGCGTCGATCAAAACTTGGGTTACAGCTCACCCCAGATCAGATCACCGCATTGGACAATTGGATGGCAAATGCGCAGAAAGATCTGTTTAAATAGATCGCGGCTTGTCGTTTTTAGACTGTGATTATTTTATAGCTCAATTAATGTTGGGCTATGACACAGACATTCTTAAAAAACCCGTACCGTGGCACCACCGATTTTGAGGTAGGTGCAGACATTCCCTTTCCGTCGATCCGCGCTGATCTGGCGCTTGGTCTGTTACAACGCTGTCCCGATTATGCGCAAACACCATTGGTGACCCATACGCTGCCATCGGGCGCAACGATCTTTGTCAAAGATGAACGCCAGCGCATGGGATTGGGCAGTTTCAAGGCGCTTGGCGCGGCCTATGTCATCGCGCATACGGCACAAAAACACGATCTGTCCGACACCACATTTGTGACGGCAAGCGCGGGCAATCACGGATTGTCGGTGGCTGCAGGTGCAAAAATATTCGGCGCACAAGCGGTTGTCTATCTGTCGAATACCGTTCCTGAAGGTTTTGCAGAGCGTCTGCGCCAGTGGGGGGCAGGGGTTGTCCGCGCCGGTGACGATTATGAGGCCTCGATGCAGGCTGCACAAACCGCTGCCGCCGAGAACGGTTGGACATTGTTGTCTGACAGTTCGTGGGCAGGATACACCGAATTGCCGCATCGGTTGATGGAAGGGTATCAGGTTCTTGCCGCCGAAACCGTTGATCAAATGCCTGAGCCCCCGACGCATATCTTTTTGCAAGCGGGCGTTGGCGGGTTGGCGACGGCGGCAGCATCCTATTTCCGCCATGTCTGGGGCTATGGCCCGATCATAACAGTTGTTGAACCCGACCGCGCACCGGCGCTGCACCATGCCATCGCGGCAGGGAAATTCGTGTCAACCACTGGCGGAGTGTCCAGCATGGGACGCCTCGACTGTAAAGAGGCGTCATTGATCGCGCTGAAAGGCTTGGCGCGCGATGCAGATAACTTTGCTCTGATGACAGACGCACAGGTCGAAGAACATTTGCCAACATTGGCCCAATGGGGCCTGTCAACATCACCATCAGGGGGTGCAGGCTGCGCCGCAGCGGTGGCAGGTGTTGTCAATCTGTCCCCCGATGACCGCGTGTTGTGCATTCTAAGCGAAGGGGAATAACCATGATCCGCGGCTTTGAGACCAGCGAATACAAATCCCGCGTTGATCGCGCACAACGCATGATGGCCGAAGATTGCATCGACGCGCTGTTGCTGACAACGGAACAGAATGTTCGATATTTTACTGGATATCTGACACGATTTTGGGAAAGCCCGAGCCGCCCATGGTTTTTGATCGTTCCCCAATCCGGCAAGCCTGTGGCGGTGATCCCATCAATTGGGGCCGCGTTGATGGGCAAAACATGGATCTCTGATATCCGAACGTGGTCCGCACCGGATTTGGTGGACGACGGCGTCACGCTGTTGGCGGACACGCTGGCCGAAATCGTGGGCCAAACTGCGCGCATCGGGATCCCGAGCGGTTACGAAACCCATCTGCGCATGCCTTTGACAGATTTTGATCGTGTCCGCGCGGCATTACCAAATGTCAGCTTTGGCAGCGATGCAAATATTATGCACCGCTTGCGCATGGTGAAATCAGATGCCGAGATCGGCAAAATCGAAACGGCCTGCGCGATTGCAGGACGCGCCTTTGATCGTGTGGGCGAAATCGCGGGGGCAGGGGTGCCGCTTGATCAGGTGTTTCGTGACTTTCAACGCTTGTGCTTGGCAGAAGGGGCGGATTGGGTGCCGTATCTGGCGGGCGGGACGGGGCCCATGGGGTATGACGATGTGATTTCCCCTGCAACCGATGCGCCGCTGCAAGACGGGTCTGTATTGATGTTGGACACCGGCCTAGTTTGGGATGGATATTTTTGCGATTATGATCGAAACTTTGCAATCGGCGCCCCCTCCAAGGAATTGCAATCGGGGTGGTCACGTTTGTTAGACGCGACCGAAGCAGGCAAAGCGGCCGCAACCGTCGGCAACACAGCGCGCGATGTCTATCACGCTATGGATCACGTTCTGACAGGCGGACAAGGCGGCGGTGACGCAGGCCGGTTGGGGCATGGTTTGGGCATGAGCTTGACCGAGGGACTATCGTTTATCGCAGGTGATGGGACGGAATTACAGTCGGGGATGGTCATCACCCTTGAACCCGGCATTGAGATGCCAGATGGTTCGATCCTTGTGCACGAGGATAACTATGTCATCACGCCCTCTGGTCCGCGCCAAATTTCGCCTGCCGCCCCCAAAGATCTTTGGGTGATATGATGGCAGCCTATCCTTATACCCTTGGGCCAAGCGCGGGCCAAACCGCGCGGCTGGGGTTGGTGGTTTTACAGGCAGATGAAACGCTTGAATATGAATTGCGCCTCTTGACGCCTCGGCAGGATGTAGCGGTTTTCACAACGCGTGTGGCATCGGCCCCTGATGTCAGCACGGAAAGTTTGGCGCAAATGGAACGTGATTTGCCACAGGCCATTTCTCTGTTTCCACCGACGGATTTTGATGTTGTGGCCTATGGCTGCACGTCGGGAAGTTCGGTCATTGGCACCGAACGGGTCGCCGAATTGGTGAAAGAGGGGTGCTTAACACACTCTGTGACAAACCCTGTCACCGCGCTTTTGGCGGCCTGCGAGCACATGAACATTACATCTTTGTCCTTTCTAAGTCCCTATGTCGCCCCCGTATCACAGCACTTGCGCGATACGTTAACAGGGGCAGGGATTGATACATCGTCTTTTGGAAGCTTTGATGAAGCTATTGAGGCAAATGTTGCGCGGATTGATGCGCCCTCGCTCATTAACGCTGCGATTGATGTGTACGAGCGCGATCCAAAAGACGCGATTTTTATGTCCTGCACAAACCTTCAAACGCTGTCAATCATTCCCGAAATTGAACGCCGCTGCGGCGTGCCGGTTTTATCGTCAAACCTGTGTTTGATTTGGCATATGTTGCATTTGTCGGGGCTCACACCGACTTTGGATAAAAAGATTGCGCTTTTCAGCCGGTAAATCCATAAAAATTGGGTTTTTCCTGCTTTCTGCCCTTGTTCACTGCGCAAGAATGCAGTAATGCGCACCCACTGAAATCTGCAGGCGGGGTTCGGGCCTATGGGGGAGACATCCCTATAACGTCCACCGGTTGGGTAAATCCTACACGCCCCCGCCAAGGCATAAACCGGAAAAAGGATATAAGATATGGCTCTTCCTGAGTTCTCTTTGCGCCAATTGCTAGAAGCTGGCGTACACTTTGGTCACCAAACACAACGTTGGAACCCACGCATGGCACCATTTATCTATGGCGCGCGCAACGGCATCCACATCATGGACCTGACACAAACTGTTCCAATGCTAGACCAAGCATTGAACGTGATCCGTGAAACAGTCGCAAAAGGCGGCCGCATTCTGTTCGTTGGTACAAAACGCCAAGCAGCAGGCCCAGTTGCAGAAGCAGCTGAAAAATGCGCACAACACTATATGAACCACCGCTGGTTGGGTGGCACGTTGACAAACTGGCAGACTGTGTCGCAATCAATCGCACGCATGAAAGACAGCGGCGAAAAATTGGCAACAGGCGCAGACGGTTTGACCAAAAAAGAACGTCTTGGTCTTGAGCGTGAGTTCGCCAAGCTTCAAGCGTCTTTGGGCGGTATTTCCGAAATGGGCGGCACACCTGATTTGCTGTTCGTCATCGACGTGAAAAAAGAACAGCTTGCCATCGCAGAAGCAAACAAATTGGGCATCCCAGTTGTTGCTGTTGTTGACACCAACTGTTCCCCAGATGGCGTTGATTACATCATCCCAGGCAATGACGACGCAGCACGTGCAATCGCATTGTATTGTGATTTGGTCAGCCGCGCCGCGTTGGACGGTATGTCCGCACAATTGGGCGCCGCAGGCGTTGATCTGGGTGAGATGGAAGAGCTTCCAGCAGAAGCAGCCGCTGACGCAGACGCGTAAAGCGACGCTTGCAAACATCACATCGTGCGGGCCATCGCCCGCACGCATTTGTTAGATATATGTAAAGGATCTTACTATGGCTATCACAGCAGCAATGGTAAAAGAACTGCGCGAAACAACTGGCGCAGGCATGATGGACGCGAAAAAAGCGTTGACAGAAACAGACGGCGATTTCGAAGCGGCAATCGATTGGTTGCGCACCAAAGGCTTGGCGAAAGCGGCGAAAAAATCTGACCGTATCGCAGCCGAAGGCTTGGTGTCTGTCGCAGTAAACGGCGGGACAGGGGTCGCGTTGGAAGTGAACTCTGAAACAGACTTCGTTGCTAAAAATGCGGACTTCCAAGGCATGGTTGCATCCTTCGCAAAAGCAGCGTTGGACGTCGACAGTGTCGAGGCTCTGGCAGCAGCATCCATCGGCGGCAAATCTGTTAAAGACATCCTTACCGACAAAATCGCGACAATCGGTGAAAACATGAACCTGCGCCGCATCGCGAAGATCTCTGGCGACGAAGTTGCGACTTACGTTCACAACGCAGCCGCAGCAGACATGGGCCAAATCGGCGTCTTGGTTGCCTTGAAAGGCTCAAACCCAGAGTTCGGTCGCCAAGTTGCAATGCATATCGCAGCCGTCAACCCAGCAGCGTTGAACGAAGATGCGCTTGACGCTGATTTCGTCGCACGCGAGCGCGGCATTTTGGTCGATCAGGCGCGCGAATCTGGCAAACCAGAAGCGGTTATCGAAAAAATGATCGAAGGCCGTATGAAAAAATTCTTGGCCGAAGTCACTTTGTTGGGCCAAAACTTTGTCATCAATCCAGATCTAACAGTTGGCCAAGCCGCTGCTGAAGCAGGTGTTGAAATCACTGGCTTTATCCGCATGGCTGTTGGTGAAGGCATTG
>RGAJ01000105.1 GCA_009920225.1 Paracoccaceae bacterium | reverse complement strand
GGCGGTTTGGATCGGTTAAGTTTAACCATCGCGGCCGGTGAAAAAATCGGCATTGTGGGCGCATCAGGGGCGGGCAAAACAACTTTGGTCAATCTATTGTTGCGCCTATATGATGCCGAAGGCGGCACAATCCGCGTGGCAGATCAGGATATCGCAACCGTAACCCAAGCCTCTTTGCGTCAATCCATTGGCATGGTCAGCCAAGACACCGCAATGTTTAACCGGTCCGCATATGACAACATCCACTATGGCAATCCAAACGCCGATGCGCCCGCGGTCTATGAGGCTGCCGCAAAGGCACAAGCCGATGTTTTTATCCGCGATCTGCGCGATTTCAAAGGCCGCTCGGGGTATGATGCGCATTTGGGCGAACGCGGTGTGAAACTGTCAGGAGGACAAAGACAACGGATCGCAATTGCCCGCACCATCCTAAAAGATGCGCCAATCCTGATCTTGGACGAAGCCACCAGTGCTTTGGACAGCGAAGTCGAAGCCGCCATTCAATCGTCTCTCGACACTGTGATGCAAGGCAAAACGGTTCTTGCCATCGCGCATCGTTTGTCCACCATCGCAAGAATGGATCGCATTATTGTTTTGGACAAAGGCCGGATTATAGAGGACGGCACCCATGACGCGTTATTGGCGCGCAATGGGCTTTACGCCCGATACTGGAATCGGCAATCTGGCGGCTTCATCAACGTCAACACCGCCGCAGAATAGGGGTTTTGATCGGTGTTGATCTAGGGTAATTCACACCCATGGAACAGTTTCGCATTACACGTTTGGGGCATCATGGCGACGGCATTGCCGAAGGACCCTTGTTTGCGCCCCTTACCCTGCCTGATGAGATCATAACCGGCACTGTTGATGGAAAAACCATTACGGATATCAAGATTGTGACGCCATCAGATCAACGTGTGAAACCAATCTGCACGCATTACAAATCCTGTGGTGGTTGCCAATTGATGCATGCCGCCGATGACTTTGTCGCGCAATGGAAGGTGGATGTAGTCAAAACCGCGCTTGCCGCGCATGGGATCGAAACAGACCTACGCCCTTGCCTGACCTCTCCAACAGGGTCGCGGCGTCGGGCAACCTTTTCTGCCCGTCGGACAAAAAAAGGCGCCTCGGTCGGTTTCCACGCGCGTGGTTCCGATGTGATTGTCGAAATTCCAAATTGCAAACTTCTGACACCGGCATTGATCGCCGCGCAGCCGGTTATCGCGGAATTGACCAAAATCACCGCCTCGCGCAAAGGCGAGTTAAGCGTATCTGTGACCCAAACCGCGAACGGTTTGGACATATCCGTCACAGGTGGACGCGACTTGGATGGGCCTTTGCACATCATCTTGGGACAATTCTGTGAAACACATAAATTTGCGCGTCTCAGCTGGAACGACGATACCGTTGCGCTGCGTGCTGCACCTATCCAAACATTTGCATCAGTTCAGGTTGTTCCCCCTGCGGGCAGCTTTTTGCAAGCAACGAAAGAGGGCGAACAGGATCTTGTGACGACGGTCGCAGATATCGTCGGCACCGCGCCAAAGATCGTTGACCTGTTTAGCGGCTGCGGCACCTTTTCCTTGCCACTGGCGCACAAGGCCGAAGTTCACGCGGTCGAAGGCAGTGCCGCGATGATCGCCGCTCTGGATCAGGGTTGGCGCAAATCAACAGGTCTGAAAAAGGTAACATCAGAAGCGCGCGATTTATTCCGCAGACCATTGTTGCCGGATGAATTGAACAAATTTGACGCGATTGTCATTGATCCACCCCGTGCAGGAGCCGAAGCGCAGATCGCAGAAATCGCAGGGTCGACAGTGTCAAAGATCGCCTATGTCTCGTGCAATCCAACAACCTTTGCACGCGATGCCGCACAGCTAATTTCGGCGGGCTACAGTTTGACATTAGTTCAAACCGTTGATCAATTCCGCTGGTCCTCACATATTGAACTTGTCGCCGCATTTGAACGCATCTAACCCGTTTGAGCTCTATCTCTCACACGGAAACGCTGATACCGTGTTCCCAAAATAATCGAGCATCCATATCAGGCAACAAAATCACATGTCACGTACAGTTTTCATAATACTGTTTTCTGCTTTTGCGCTTATATCCGCGTGTACGCGGGTCCCGCCGCCGTATGCTGGGCCACAGGTGACATCAATCGTTGTTCAAAAAGACGCGCGGAAAATGTTCCTTCTCAACGACCGGAATGTTTTGAAATCCTATGATATCGGGTTGGGATTCGCCCCCGTCGGTGACAAGAAAATCGAAGGCGACGGCAAAACGCCAGAAGGGCGTTATGTTATCGACCGCAAAAATCCACAGTCGCAATTCCATCTTTCCTTGGGAATTTCTTATCCAAACGCCGCGGATCGTGCCGAAGCCGCTGCCTTGGGAAAATCACCAGGCGGTGACATCTTTATCCACGGGCAATCAAACCCGCCCAAATTGTTTCAACGCGATTGGACGGCAGGTTGCATCGCTGTGACCAACAGCGAGATTCGTGAAATCTATGCGATGGTGGGGTTAAGAACCCCGATTTTCATTCAGCCGTAAGCGCAACTTTGCTCAGCGAGGGACCACCGGTCACAAGGGTCCACCAGATCTTGCCATTTGGCTCTTGGAACCAGTGAAATCCCATTTCATTGGCATTCCCGTCCAAGATCACCCAACGCGTATCTGGATTTTCCATCCACGCTGACAACGTTGCCATTTCATTCTCATAGGTTTCTGAAATCGCCTCGCCCAAGAATACGTTCTGATATCCAACGCGACGCGCGCGGTCCAATGGGGATGATCCGTCAGACCCGAAATGCCAAGGACGGTTTTGCACCGACATATCACGCGAATGCGTTGCCGCCGCGGCGGTTAATTCCGCATTTAACACCAAAGGCCCTGACCCCGCCGATGCGCGAAGCGCATTCACAGCATCAAGCATTCGATATTCAATCGTTGCCTCGTCTTGTGTCGCCAAATTATAGAATTTTGGCAATGGTTTTCCATCAGGGGCAAGTCGCACCTCTGTCGTGTCACCGCCGCACGCGGCAAGAATCACTAATGCAATAAGTGCAGTAAAAGTATTGAAACGACGCATTTCGCCCCCAAATCCCAAGTTCGGCTCTGTTTACAGCGCAAAGAGTTGCTAATCAAACCCAGATTGGCATAAAATCGCTACCTCACAGCAGTTTGAGTTGAGACTGCGACATTCTCGTCATAAGGATTGACCAATCTAGAGGGATTACTATGACACAGTTTTCAAGACGGGGCTTTGTGGCATCTGCGGGCGCGATTTTGTCGACACCTGCCTTGGCCCAAATCGAAGCCGTGAATTCAAACGCCACCACTGAGGCTGAACATGATGTTGCGGGCTCAATCCGCCATAATACATCAAGCTTTCGTGCACTGGATTGGCGTCCTTACTTTGATTCGCTGAAAAATGGCGCGATTCTGGTCGATATTGCGTCGCGTGCCTTGCATTATTGGTCAGAAGATCAAAGTATTTACAAACTCTACCCAACCAGCGTCCCATTATCCGAAGATTTGACGCGGCGGGGTCGCACAACAATCGTTCAAAAAGTCGAAGGCCCAAGCTGGCGCCCGACCCCCGCGATGTTGCAGCGCAACCCAGAATGGCCCAAATTTATCGAACCAGGCCCGAACAATCCGCTTGGCACGCATGCCTTGTATCTGTCTTGGACGTATTACCGTATACATGGAACCCATGATACGCGTAAAATTGGTCGACGTTCGTCTAATGGGTGTATCGGTTTGTATAATGAACAGATCGCGCAACTATTTGAAATGACTAAAGTCGGCACACAAGTGTTGCTGATTTAACATCCCTTTTAACAATATCTTTAATCTAAAGATTGCATGATCCGCACAACTGGTTATATTACGGGAATTGTGGACATCAGGAAAACCCTGACTAATACATCGTGTTTTGCGACTTATGAGGTAATAAAATGAAAAAAATCGCTCTTGCCGCCGCTTTCGCAGTTGCAGCTACATTTCTGGCTCAAACTTGATCATGCCAGCAATCCTGTTGGTTCTGATCGCAGCTGCAGCTGGCAAAAAATAATTTTTTGCTGAGTTAGCTTTTGAAAGCTGGCCCTGTTTAGGGTCAGCTTTTTTTATGTCATTTGACATCTTTCCAAAAACTCGGCTAGGGGTGCTATCGCTGCTGACCGTGGGGCTGTAATGACAAACGCGCCAATTTCGATTGACTCAATCCGATATGAAATCGGGGGCACATCGATTCTGAACACGATGTCGCTTGATATTACAGAGCATCGCATCGCAATCATCGGCCGTAATGGATCGGGAAAATCGACGCTGGCTCGGATTTTGTGCGGGCTGATTCAACCGACGCAAGGGCGGGTCAATATTGACCAAATCGACGTCTATCGTGATCGCAAGGCCGCCATATCACGCGTTGGCATCTTGTTCCAAAACCCAGACCATCAAATCATCTTTCCGACAGTTGGCGAAGAAATGGCGTTTGGCCTTAGGCAGCTTGGTCAGTCCAAGGCTGATGTCGAAAACCATGTACATCAGATGTTGCGGCAGTTTGGAAAACCTGACTGGTATGACCGTGCTATTGTCACCTTATCCCAAGGCCAAAGGCAATTGGTGTGTTTGATGGCTGTTCTGGCAATGGGGCCAAAGGTGTTGGTTCTGGACGAGCCCTTTAGCGGATTAGATATCCCCACAACGCGTACCTTATCGGCGTATCTAGATCCGTTGCCGCAAACAATTTTACACATCACACATGACCCAAAGATTGCATTGACGTGTGATCGCGTCATTTGGATCGAAACTGGCACGATTGTCCAAGACGGCACTCCAAACGATGTTGTTCCTGCATTTCTGAATGCGATGAACACTGCGGTGGATTTGTAATGCTCAGCTTAACGCATCCCCGCAAGACACCCCTTCATTCTGTGCCCGCATCCTACAAGCTGTTGTTTTTATGCGTGGCTGCTACCGCAATGTTTGCCATTTCCACCGCGCCTGTCGCGATATCGGTGCTTTTGGTGGTGATGGCGGCATATCTTATGTTGGGTTGGGATGTCGCGAAACGCGGCGCGTCAGCCTCCCGCGGTCTTTGGCCATTTGTTGCAGTTATTGCGATATGGCATGCACATTCCGGGGATTATGAACAGGGTATCGTGATAACGGCGCGTTTGCTCGCGGCGGTCAGCTTGTCGAATTTGGTGACCATGACCACACGTCTGCAAGACATGATCGACTGCCTGTCAACCGTTGCACGCCCCTTGCGCCATGTTGGAATTTCACCCAAATCAATCGCGATTGCAATCGCTTTGGTCGTGCGGTTTATTCCCGAATTTTTGGACCGTGCGGAACGATTGTCATTGGCCTATCGCGCCAGATCGGGCAGGCGCGCAAGTTGGCGCATTATTTTACCACTTGTCTTTTCTGCTTTAGATGATGCAGAAGCTGTCGCAAATGCGCTGCGGGCCCGTGGCGGGATCGAAAGATAAAGGATACTATGGAACGCTCAGTTGTTTTAATCGCCTTGTTTGCAGCCCTGATTGCGGCGCTGGGACTGATCCCGAAAATCATGCTGACCAGCGGCGTACCGATCACTGCACAAAGCATGGGGATCATGTTGGCTGGGACAATATTGGGCGCTAAACGTGGCATGGCTGCCGTTGCCTTGTTCATCGGACTTACCCTTGCTGGTTTGCCATTATTGGCAGGCGGGCGCGGTGGCTTGGGCCTTTTGTCATCCCCGACGGTTGGGTTTATCATCGGCTTTCCAATCGCGGCTTTCGTGACGGGTTATATCGCGGAACGCTTGAAGCGGACAAATATCGCATTTGCATCCATAATCGCTGCATTTTTGGGGGGTGTCGTTGTTTTGTACATTCCCGGCGTCATCGGCATGGCGGTTGTGTTGGGTAAGTCTATAAACGAAGCCACGCTGTTAATGATGCCTTTTGTGCCGGGGGATGTGTTGAAGGCATGCTTGACCGCGCTCATTACCCAAGCTGTGTATCGTGCGCGACCAACCTCTGTGCTTGCGCGGGGCTAACCCCGTCCTCTGAACACTGCGGCCGTTCCAATTCCGCCTGCCGCGGCGATAGCGGCAAGACCCGTTTTGGATGTGCCGGACAAATCGTGGAACAGTCGCACCGCCAATATCGCCCCTGACGCACCAATGGGATGGCCGCGTGCCAAGGCGCCGCCCTTTTGGTTTATGACCTCACTCGGCAAGCGCGTTAGGCTGCTGCATAGCATAGCTTGCGCTGCGTAGGCCTCCATCATCTCAACATGGTCTAGGGATTGCGGATCTACGTTAAACTGGTGAAGAACGTCGAGAATGGCAGGAACGGGGGCAAGTGCGGGCTCTGTCGGGTCGCCGCCAATCGTGCGCGCGCCCAGAAATGAAACGCCTTGAATTCCACGCGATTCGGCAAAATCCGC
>RGAJ01000104.1 GCA_009920225.1 Paracoccaceae bacterium | reverse complement strand
CCTGTTTCTGTTTTTGGCAAGTCAACGTGCCAGACCACATCGGTCAGCGCCAGATCACGGTAGAGATGCGGGAACAGCGCATCACCGCGTGACACTTCCCATTTCAACGCGCCGCCCAGAGCATCCGTATCACACGCAAGAAGAACAAGGTCCCCTGCGTTTGCAAAATGCTTGGCGGCTGTTTCGCGCACTTGTTCTGCGGTGGAAAAGTGAATGTATCCGTCGGCCACATCAATGGGCGCACCCTGAGTGGTGCCATGTGTTTGTAGATCAGTCCATTCGGCGGGGCGAAAAATTTTATATATCTGCATGGGCATCTCTTCTCAAACCGTTGGAACAAGGTCAAGCGTCATCTCTCCGTTACGTCAACGTGCAAAGCCTTTTGACACGACCTGAGTTTCAGGTGAACATATCGCATCCAACGAAGGGAACAATCATGATTCACAAATTTCTAACCACTGTTGCAGCCTCTGCAATGATGACGGGTATGGCATGGGCGGACTATTCGCTCACTATTTTGCACACCAATGATTTTCATGCGCGGTTTGAACCTATTTCTAAATATGACAGCGGCTGTTCCGCCGAAGACAACACAGAAGGAAAGTGTTTCGGCGGATCGGCGCGTTTGGTCAGCGCAGTAAACGCAGCGCGTGCGCGATCAAATAACTCGATCCTTGTGGATGGCGGTGACCAATTCCAAGGCACGTTGTTTTATACCTATTACAAGGGCAAACTTGCTGCTGAAATGATGAATAAAATGGGCTATGATGGGATGACCGTCGGCAACCATGAATTTGACGACGGGCCTGAGGTTCTGCGTGGTTTCATGGACGCCGTGAACTTTCCTGTCTTGATGTCAAATGCGGATTTCAGCGGTGAAGATTTGCTGAAAGACAAGCTGTTGAAATCAACCATCATCGAACGCGGCGGTGAAAAGATCGGCATGATCGGTCTGACACCACAAGACACCGATGAATTGGCGAGCCCGGGCGAAAACGTGATCTTTACCGATCCTGTTGCCGCCGTTCAGGGTGAAGTGGACAAACTGACCGCTGAGGGCGTGAATAAAATCATCGTTCTGTCACACTCTGGCTATAGCGTTGACAAGCGCGTTGCCGCCGAAACCACAGGCGTTGATGTGATCGTTGGCGGGCATTCGAACACATTGTTGTCCAACACCGCAGAAAACGCCGAAGGCCCATACCCAACCATGGTTGGCAATACCGCGATTGTGTCGGCCTATGCCTATTCCAAGTTCTTGGGCGAATTGAATGTGACTTTTGATGATGCTGGCAATATCATTTCCGCAAGCGGTGAACCCTTGTTGATGGATGCCTCGGTCGCCGAGGATGAAGCAACCGTCGCACGCATTGCAGAAGCCGCTAAGCCATTGGATGAAATCCGCAATCGCGTTGTTGCAGAAACAGCGGCAGAAATCATCGGCGTGCGCGAGGAATGCCGTATGATGGAATGCGCAATGGGCAATTTGATTGCCGATGCGATGTTGGATCGCGTGCGTGATCAAGGGATTGAAATCGCCATTCAAAACGGCGGTGGTATCCGCGCATCAATCGATGCAGGGCCCGTGACAATGGGTGAGGTCCTGACAGTACTGCCGTTCCAAAACACTTTGTCGACCTTCTTTGTCAGCGGTCAGACGATTGTTGATGCGCTTGAAAATGGCGCAAGCCAAATGGAAGAAGGCGCAGGCCGCTTCCCACAGGTTGCGGGTATTTCGTTTGTCGTGACGCCAAGTGCTGCAGTCGGTTCGCGGATTTCCGACGTCATGGTCGGTGGCGCACCGATTGATGTGACCAAAGAATATGGCGTGGTGTCCAACAACTATGTTCGCAATGGCGGTGACGGTTACAAGATGTTCCGCGATGCAACAAATGTCTATGACTTCGGCCCCGATTTGGCGGATGTGACCGCCGAATTCATTGCCAAAAACGCGCCTTATACGCCCTATAAGGATGGTCGTATTACGGTGAAATAAATCAAACATGCAGGGCGGGGTTTACCCCGCCTTGTATATTTTGTAGGCTCAGCGCCTGCGCATTTAATTTATCGAAGGTGGCTTATTGTGGTTTCGCTGACGGAAGACATATTGCAAGTTTTACATGCGCGTAAGATTTACTTTTTCCCGAAGCCCAAATCTGGTCACACTATTAGAGATCACAAAGCAAAATTCGAAATTATGTCTCAACATGGGCTTGAGGCATTTTCCCCTTTGGGGGCCTATAGTTATTCGCACAGCGCATTGGATGGGGTCCAAACGGTTGGACGGTATTGCTCGATTGCAGAAAACGTTGAGGTCTTGGGTAATGGCCATCCGACACAGTGGGTGTCGTCGAGCCCCGTGTTTTATAATCCAAAACGCCTGAATAGATTTGGAGTTGTGGGGGTTGAGCGTCGATTTGCAGAACGTGAAGGGAGCCTTGTCATCGGGAACGACGTCTGGATTGGGCAAGGTGTGCGTTTGCGGCGCGGGATTCGGATCGGTGACGGTGCAATCGTCGCTGCGGGTGCCATCGTCACGCGTGATGTGCCTGATTTTGCTGTTGTCGGCTGTGTGCCCGCTCGGATAATCAAATACAAAATTCCGGAAGTGTTGATCCCTGAGTATCAGGCATTGAAGTGGTGGCAATATTCTGTGACCGACGTTGCGCATTTGCCAATCGAAGACCCAGAGGCATTTCTGCGCGCGGCGGGCGAACTTGCCAAAGTCGAACCTTTGGTTCTGGAACGGCTAACCTTTGGGAAGCACTTAGAGGCGTGTTAGAAACGGTCAAAGCGTCCTTTCTGGGTTAACTTGGATATTGCACTGCGGGTTCGATTGAGGCGTGTTCTGGCTTTGGTGTTTCGTTCTTTGATAAACGCGCCTTATGCGCCCTTTAAGGATGGTCGTATTGCGGTGAAATAAGAAAAGGGGCGGGGGCTCTGCCCCCGCACCCCCGGCATATTTTCAGACAGAAAATGAAGTTAGCGGTTTTTGTCTGTGATCGCATCGCGGTTCACCAGAAGAACCGATGCAAAGCTGATATAAAGCAGCAGATACCACGAGCCCATTTTAGACAGCGAGACCAGATCCCAGTCGGTTTGATTGGAATAGTGCCACGTGCGCGTTAATGTTCCGATATTTTCGGCGACCCATAAGAAAAAGCTGGACAGGAGCGCAGCAAGTGGGAGCGGCATCCAGAACCACCGCGTTTCAATGCGAAACTGGACACGCGTTTTGGCAAAAAGTACGATGGTTGCCGCAAAGAGGGCTAGGCGTATATCCGGCATGAAATGGTGGGTGAAGAAGTTGAGATAAATCAGCAGGCCGAGCACGTAGAGCCACGCGACATGCGGGAAGGGTGAGAACGACATATCAAAGACGCGAATGGCGCGTGTCATGATACTGCCGACGGCGGCGTACATGAAACCAGAGAACAGCGGCACCTGATCAATTCGAAAGAGACTGGGTTCTGGATAGGTCTAGCTGCCCATGTTTGTTTTAAAAATCTCCATCACCGTTCCCGTGGCGTGAAAGAGCAAAATCACCCGCATTTCGGACCATGTTTCGATGCGCAGGGACAGCATCGCAATTTGCACGCCGATTGCATAGAGCGTTAAGGCATCATAGCGCGTGAGCGGGGCCGTTGTGGGCCAGAAGGCTTTGGAGAGCAGGATTGCCGCCAAAAGGAGCCCCCCAAAAAGCGCAGACCATCCGAGTTTCGCAACAAATAAGACGAAGGTTGAAAGATGCGATGGGAGATATCGGCGTAACCAGGTGCCGAGATGTTTTTCTAAATGTCTTGTCTTCATAATGAAAAGGCCCGCCATGTGGCGGGCCGATTGTTCGTTTATAGATTTGGGTACATTGGGAAGCGTGCGCACATTTGTGCGACTTCTGCCTTGACGCGGTCTTCGACGTCGCTGTTGCCGTCTTCGCCGTTTGCGGCCAAGCCATCCACAACTTGGATGATCCAGCGACCGATTTGGCGGAATTCTTCTTCGCCAAAGCCACGGGTTGTTCCCGCGGGCGAGCCCAGACGGATACCCGACGTGATGGTTGGTTTTTCTGGATCAAACGGCACGCCGTTTTTGTTACACGTGATATGTGCACGACCCAAAGCTTTTTCGGTTGCGTTGCCTTTGACGCCTTTGGGGCGCAAATCAACAAGCAGCAAATGGGTGTCTGTGCCGTGTGTCACTGTGTCCAATCCGCCTTTGATCAGCTCGTCCGACAGAGCTTGGGCGTTTTTGACCACTTGTTTGATATAGTCTTTGAAGGACGGCTGCAGCGCTTCGCCGAATGCAACCGCTTTGGCCGCGATGACATGCATCAATGGGCCGCCTTGGATGCCCGGGAAAATGGCAGAGTTTACCTTTTTCGCAATCGCTTCGTCATTGGTTAGGATCATACCGCCACGTGGACCGCGCAGGGTCTTGTGCGTTGTTGTCGTTGCAACATGGGCGTGAGGGAAGGGGGATGGATATTCACCCGCTGCAATCAGACCCGCGAAATGCGCCATATCGACCAAAACATATGCACCAACGGTATCCGCGATTTCGCGGATTTTTGCGAAATCGATTTGACGTGGGATGGCCGAGCCGCCCGCGATGATCATTTTTGGTTTATGTTCCGCAGTCAATGCTGCGATTTGATCGTAATCGATTTGGTTGTCTTGTTTGCGCACGCCGTATTGGATTGCGTTGAACCATTTGCCGGATTGGTTTGGGGCCGCGCCATGGGTCAAGTGACCGCCTGCGTCGAGCGACATGCCCAGAATTGTGTCACCGGGTTGGATCAACGCTTGAAACACGCCTTGGTTCGCTTGGGAGCCAGAGTTTGGCTGCACGTTTGCAAAAGAACAGTTGAACAATTGGCAAGCGCGCTCGATTGCAAGGTTTTCCGCGATATCGACATATTGGCAGCCGCCATAATACCGGCGACCAGGATAGCCTTCGGCGTATTTGTTCGTCATTACGCTGCCTTGGGCTTGCAGAACCGCCGCTGAGACGATGTTTTCAGATGCGATCAGTTCGATTTCATCACGTTGACGACCCAATTCCAATTCAATCGCTTTGAACAGGTCAGCGTCTGTGTCCGCAAGGGTGCGTGTGAAAAAATCATGAGTGTTTGAGGCGGTCATCCACGGATTCTCCAATAATGGGTTGATTTGAGGTTTTCCTATAGGAAACTTTGTGGTCCGAAAACCCCATAAAACGACGCAGTGTATAAATCTCGCGGCATATCTGGAACTTTGCCGAAACTTATGTTTCTTTTGGAAACAGATGCCATCTTGGGAAACTTGGGCCAATGACACAAAAAATTGCTTTTCTTGCCAGTGATGGCGACGCGGCCCAAGATGCTTTGGCCGATTTAACGCGGCGCTATGGTCAAACTGCGCCCGAAGGTGCCGATGTGATCGTTGCTTTGGGGGGGGATGGGTTCATGTTGCAAACGTTGCACGCGACCCAAGATCTGCCTGCCCCTGTCTATGGGATGAACCGTGGCACAGTTGGCTTTATGATGAACGCGTTTGAAGTTGATGATTTGCCCGCCCGCTTGCGAGAGGCGGAATTGGCGGTCATCAACCCCTTGGCCATGACAGCCACCGATGTCGCGGGATCCGTTCACAGCGCATTGGCCATCAACGAAGTGTCGTTGCTGCGGGCAGGTCCCCAAGCGGCCAAGTTGCGCATTTCTGTGGATGGACGCGTTCGGATGGACGAATTGGTGTCAGATGGCGTTTTGCTGTCCACCCCTGCGGGATCGACGGCCTATAACTATTCCGCGCATGGCCCAATTTTGCCAATCGGGGCCGAGGTTTTGGCGTTGACGGCGCTCAATGCATTTCGCCCACGACGGTGGCGGGGGGCCTTGTTGCCAAAAACGGCAACCGTGACATTCGATGTGATTGACCCGCACAAGCGTCCCATGATGTGTGATGCGGACAGTCGGTCATTTCGCAATATCGTCAGTGTCCAAATCACATCTGAACCCAGCGTATCACATAAGTTGCTGTTTGATCCCGGGCATGGATTGGAAGAACGGGTTCTGCGCGAGCAGTTTGAATAGGCCTAGCGTTTGATTGGGGTGATCGCCAATCCCAATTCCTGAGCGACGGAAAGGGTGGGTTCCTGCGTATCAAGGCCACGCACAGTTTGATAATCAAAAAGCGTCTTTTTCGTCTCTGCCGTCCATGTTCCTGTGACGGGGCCGCCATATAAATTGCGTGCCTTGAATGCCCGCTGGAGGCTTGCGATAAAATCGGGCGTTTGATCCTCTGGGCAAATCAGATCGATGCGCATCACCTCGCGTTCGCGGATGATCACAGGGCGTTTGTGGGTTTCGAACGTGCCATCTGCGACTTGGCGATGTTCGATGGCGGTTTCGATAATGGCGGGTGTGATTTTGTCGGTGAAACAGGTGTTGGTCGCGTCATCGCGTAAAACGGTGCTATCCCCCATGTCGCCGCCACAGGCA
>RGAJ01000103.1 GCA_009920225.1 Paracoccaceae bacterium | reverse complement strand
AAATAAATATCAAACTGACACTCCAAAATGAGCATATATTTTCCGCAAAAATCATTAACTGCATGAAGTAAAAAGAAAAAAATATCACTTTAATTTCAAGTTGAAAATTTAAGAGAAATTTCAGGGAAAAAAATTGCATGCCCTGCGCAAAAGGGGCAAACTCAATACAGCTAAGACACGATATTTACTCACGCACACAACTTGGAGATTGCGCATTCGCTGGCCGATCGCTCCAACCCCACCCTAGGCCAGCAATACCCCGAGCCCATCCATGGCTTGGATCGGGGTCGTTTTAACAGGTATTGCATCCCCCACTCCCTTACTGTTCAGGCGACCCCGAAATTTTCCTCTCTCTCTTGCAACTTCGTGAAATTCAGGGTTAGTTGAAACAGATTTGAACCCGAGATATCCATGACTTTCTTAACGCCATTGCGCGACGAACTTGGTCGCATTGTGTCCCTTGCCTTGCCAATTATTGGCGGCAATATGGCGATGATGGCGATTGGGATCACCGATACCATTATGGTCGGTTGGCATTCTATCGAAGAGCTTGCGGCCCTGACATTGGCCACCACCTTGTTCATGAATATCATGATCTTCGGGATCGGCTTTTCCACGGCGTTGGTGCCTTTGGTGGCAAGTGCGCATGCAACGCAAGATGCGCGACAGGTCCGGCAAACCACACGAATGGCGTTGTGGGTGTCGTTGATCTATGCCTTTGCGATTTTGCCGGTGTTTTTGTTTGCCGACAAAGTGTTCATTGCGCTGGGCCAAGATCAGCAGATCGCCGCATTGGCGCAGGATTATCTATTTATTGCGGGCCCTGCGATTATCCCAGTTCTCTGGGCGAATGTCCTGCGCAGCTATTTGTCAGGGATGGAGTTTGTCAAATTCGCGACATTGATCACTATTCTGACCGCGGCGGGAAATGTGGTGACAAATTATCTGTTGATTTTCGGGAATTATGGCTTTCCTGAAATGGGTGTGCGCGGCGCGGCGCTGTCCTCGGTGTTGTTGAATGTGATCCAAGCGATTGCGATGTCGTTCTATGCGATCCGCAGGTTTCCAGATCACGACTTATTCGCACGGTTTTACCGTCCGAACTGGGACGCGTTTTTCAAAGTGTTCAGGTTGGGTTTGCCGATCAGCGCGTCAATGCTGGCCGAAGTCGGTGTTTTTTCTGCGGCAACGGTGATGATGGGATGGATCGGGGTCATTCCTCTGGCGGCCCATGGCATTGCGCTTCAGATTGCGTCGGTGACGTTCATGGCACATCTTGGCATATCCCAAGCCGCAACAATTCGCGTTGGAAACGCTTTTGGACGTGGCGCAAAAAACGATGTCTTGGACCGCGCGATTGCGGCGGCGGGGCTGAGCATCATGTGGTCACTTTTGACCATCATTCTGTTCCTGCTCTATGCAGAGCCTTTGATATCGCTGTTCTTGTCATCCGACGAACCCGCGCGGTTGGACATTTTGGCAGTTGGCGTCGTTTTGTTGGCAGTGGCCGCCGTGTTTCAATTGGTTGACGGGGGCCAAGTCGTTGCGATCGGTCTGTTGCGCGGGTTGCACGATACAACCATCCCAATGGTCATTGCGATCATCAGCTATTGGCCCATTGGTTTGGGCGCGTCCTATGTGTTTGGCTTTGTGGTCGGATTGGGGGCGGTCGGTGTTTGGATCGGCTTGGTCGTTGGATTGGCCAGCGCAGCGATTGCGCTGATCATCCGGTTTGTTTTATTGTTCAAACGCTTTCCTGTGGCAGCGACTTAATCGTGCAAACCCGCACAGAATGCCGCGATCCGATCACAGGCTGTGTTCAAAACCTCATCTGAAGTCGCATAGCTGATCCGGAAATTCGGCGACAATCCAAAGGCCGCGCCGAACACGACGGCGACGTCTTGTTCTTCGAGCAATGCCATTGCGAAATCTTCGTCGGTGGCGATTTTGCGCCCAGCGGACGACGTTTTGCCGATAAAGTTTTCAATCGACGGATAGACATAAAACGCACCATCTGGTTTTGGGCATGTCATCCCCTCAATCGCGTTCAATCGATCCACAACCAAATTCCGTCGCTGCACAAAGCTTTCGTTGAAGGTTGGTGCTTGGGTTTGATGTGGACTGGCTTTGCACCTTGCGCATCGCGTCAATGATTTGCTTTGGCCCACCTGCGTAACCAATGCGCCATCCTGTCATGGCAAACGCTTTGGACACGCCATTGCAGGTCAAGGTACGATCATAAAGCTTTGGTTCCACCTGCGCGGGGGATGCAAATTTGAACCCGTCATAGACAAGATGTTCGTACATATCATCCGACATGACATGCACATGAGGATATTCCACCAACACATCTGTAAACGCCTTGAGCTGATCCCAATCATAGGCCGCGCCAGTTGGGTTTGACGGTGAGTTAAAAATAAACCATTTTGTGTTCGGTGTGATGGCCGCGCGCAAATCATCTGCAGTCAACCGGTATTCATTTTCCGCGGTGGTCGGAACGATCACGGGCGTGCCCCCCGCAAGCGCAACCATATCGGGATAAGAAACCCAATAAGGCGCGGGGATGATGACTTCGTCGCCCAGATTGATCGTTGCAATCAACGCATTGAACAAGATCTGCTTGCCGCCTGTGCCCACAGAGATCTGGTTGGGCTCATAAGAAATGTCATTTTCACGGCGAAACTTTTCACAAATCGCGCGTTTCAAAATCGCCATACCGTCAGGGTCGGTATATTTGGTTTTGCCTTCGGTGATGGCTTTTATCGCGGCAGCTTTGATGTGGTCTGGGGTGTCAAAATCGGGCTCACCCGCCGACAGTGAAATCACATCACGACCTTGGTCACGCAGCTGTGTCGCCAGCGCAGACATTGCAATTGTGGGGGAAGGTTTGAACCGTGCCAATGCATCAGAAAGCTTCATCGTTTGCCACCAATTTGTATTATCCTGTCATTTGTCATAGGCTTGGGGTGTTTGAACTACAACAGGAAAAAGAAAGAGATTATGCAAGATATACAAATTGATTGGTACGGGCCTGATACATCAACCTTTGGCGATCGTCTGGTCGCAGCGCGCGAACATGCGGGTATGACACAAAACCAACTGGCAAAACGGTTGGGTGTTAAGGTGTCAACGTTGCGCGGATGGGAAAATGATGCGGCCGAACCTCGCGCCAATCGGTTGTCGATGCTCAGTGGACTTTTGAACGTATCGCTGCCGTGGATGTTGACGGGCGAAGGGGATGGCGTGACTGCGCCAGAAGATGAAAATGTTATTCCACCAGATATCTCTGATATTTTGCTTGAAATTCGCGATTTAAAGGCATCAATGGTGTCGACCGCCGACAAACTTGGTCGGCTTGAAAAGAAATTGCGATTGAAGCTAAAGGAAGTTTGATGTCAGAACCGATTGAACACAAACGCAAACGGTTAAAGATGCGGTCAATGCGCCGTGGAATCAAAGAAATGGATTTGATCCTGATCCGATACAGCGACCTGTTCTTGGATGCGATGTCGGACGCGGAATTGGATCATTATGATGCGTTTTTGTCAGAAAATGATCAGGATCTTTATCAATGGTGTTCTGGTCAGTCTGCCTCAAAACCCGAATTCTCGGATCTCGTTGATCATATTCGGGCGATGATTCAATCGGAAAACGGCGTTGCATAGCGTTTAACGATATATTCGTAAATTTAGGTCACCTTGCTTCAAACTTGGAATGTGAGGTGACTTATGAATGAATATTCTGCTTTTCCGACACGCGGCGTGCGCACAGAATTTAAGGTATATTTAGAGGCTTTGGCCCTAGTCGAACGGCTGCATCGGCTTTTGTTGGACGTCATCAAAGATGAATTTGAACGGTTGGGCATTTTGGAAATCAACGCCGTTCAAGCGCTTTTACTTTTTAATATTGGCGAACAAGAAGTGACCGCAGGTGAATTGAAATCACGCGGGTATTACCAAGGATCAAACGTCAGTTACAATTTGAAAAAACTGGTCGAGCTGGGGTATATGCATCATCAACGCTGTGATGCGGACCGCAGATCTGTGCGGGTCAAGCTGACATCCAAGGGGCGTGACGTTCGCCAAACCTTGGAACATTTATTCAACGCGCATTCCGAGAAAATGCAAAAGGTTGACGGTCTGAGTGAAAGCACAATCACGACTCTGACCCAAACCTTGAAGGAGTTGGAGCGTTTTGGGACACTGCAAATTCGATATATTTATTGATGCCCATCCGCGGATCCGATGGCAATGACTTGTAATTCTTTGATTAATTTGCGTTCCATCGCGCTTTGATAATCGCTAAATCCGGCTGCGGTTTCGACAAAACCAACCGAGGGATCAACGACATAGGCGCGAAAATATGCCGCGAGCTCGGTCGTGTGTTGGTCTGCACCTTTGGACACTGTTGGATCTGCGCCAACAACCAACGCATTGACGATGACTGGCCCCATTCGGGCGCGGATATCTTGGGGGCGGGGACCTGTGTTCGATTTGCCATCGCCAGAGATGTCAAACGTGGCTTGCCAGCATTCGGGTCGTTGCGCCAATAAGGATTGGGCATAGGACATTGATGCGCCAATGGCGGTTGTCAGATCGGTGATGGATTTTTTGTGCTGCATAATCCGTTGCGCAACAGCATCCAAGTCGCGCGGCGATGTAATGGTGATCCACGGTTGGATCAGTGTTTGGGCATATTGCCCGCTCCATTCAAAGATGGCCAGATCAACGGTTGCGTTTGGCATTGCGAAAAACGCTTGCGCCACCTCTGGTGACGTCAATGCATGTGCAAGACCCCGTTGTTGCAAAAGATATTCGCGATCATCAACGGATCCCGAAACGTCCAACCCAAGAACAAGTGCCTGACGACAGTCCGCCGCGGCGGTTTGCGCAGCGCCGATCACGATCAACGCTGCGAAAATGTATTTTACCAATGACCCGTATTTCTCATTGAAAACCATGGTTCTGCTGGGGGCAGGGCATCGCCTGCTTGCAACAATTCAATAGAGACATTGTCAGGCGAGCGAACAAAGGCCATGCGCCCGTCCCGTGGGGGGCGATTGATTGTGACGCCTGCGTCCATCAAGCTTTGGCATAGGTCATAAATATTTTCGACCTCATACGCCAAGTGACCAAAATGACGGCCGTCGCTGGGCAATCCATCATCGCCATCCCAGTTATATGTCAATTCAACGGGGCAGTCCTCTTGGCCCTCGGGGGCCATAAAAATAAGGCTGTAGCGGCCATTTTCATCATCGCGCCTACGAATTTCCTTCAGCCCAAGAAGGCGATAAAACGCCATCGATTTTTCCAGATCCAACACGCGGACCATAGTATGCAAATAACGCATTCACTTTCCTTTATGGTTTAGCTCTCCGATAGGCAAAAAATCCGCCCGTCTCTTGGTATGATGCATCATCATCGCTTGAGGTCAAGCTGATAACACCAACAGCTTCCATAGGAATTTTGCCTGCCAAAATGCCAGTCATCGTGCCTTTTTCGTAATCTTTACCATCAGCATCGCGACTAAATATCGTCGCCGCTTGTGTGAAACATGCCAGGGTTATCCGTCACAATTCTGAACCCATCATAGGATCCATAAAAAATCGCCTGACCGGTCAGCGGACGCTCAAATTCTACCAAATCTTCATTCAGGTCCAACTTGTTGCGTTGAAGCACATATCCACCAAACCCTTCGTTGATATAGTCGCGTGATTTTACGATCACGAAATCAGCAGATCCAGTTTCGTTTTTTCCATAGAGCGCGCGGTGAAAGATTTGGCCAATGACAACGCCCGTAACGCTGTCTTTTACTTCGCTAACAGATTGAAACAACCCAACCCCGTTAGATGTCCCTACACCCAAGTTTGCAATTGACACATAAGCAAGCTCATCTACGCCATCGAAGGGAATGTTATCCACGTAGAGTTTTTCGACGATGTCGCCATTTTCGGTTGTTTCGGTGAAAAACCGTGGATTTTCAACGTCGCCGTCAGAAAGAACCAGAACCATGTTCACACCTGACTGTGATGCCGATCCTTGGCCGGAGGTCGGCGTTCCACCTGTTGAGGTGATCACTTCGCCAGTTCCCACGCCCGTACCTGGCGTTAAACCTCCGCCATCGCCGCTTGATCCGGTGGTTGTGTCTTGCCCCGAGGTCTGTGTTCCGTCACCTGTTTCTGTTGTGGTGTCTCCGCCATCGCCGTTTGATCCGGTGGTCGATCCAGTGTCGGTTCCATTCTGCGTTGATGTATCTTGATTTTTTTATTCGCGGCTTCCATGAACGGATTGGTTCCAGTCCCACCGCTCCCATTGGTTCCAGTCCCACCGCCCCCACAGGCAGTTAGGATCAGAGTGCAAGATAGAAAGAGTGCGGAAGTTTTCATAGCGGCGCCTGTCGTTAGATTTTAATTAGATGCTAAAGGATAATAGTTGTAACCTAAAGTATAAAATGATGCCGATATTGAAAATGTGACCGTTATCTGGCGCTTTTATCTGAGCCATCCACAATCTATAGTGTTCACAACACACGCCAAGAAAGGATTCGC
>RGAJ01000102.1 GCA_009920225.1 Paracoccaceae bacterium | reverse complement strand
ATAGCACCCGCCTCTCGGGGGGGCTTACACGGTGGGTTGACGGACTAATCGCTCCAGCGATCCAAATTTGCGCGGATCGCGGCGATGCGGTCGTCGGTTTTGGGATGGCTTAACATCCATGCAGGCGGGGTATTCACATTCCCCGTCAACGCGCCCAGTTTTTCAAACATGGTGATCTGTGCTTGGGCACCAATTCCTGATTGTTGCATCAATGCGGTTGCATAGGCGTCTGCTTCGAATTCGTCCGAACGCGACAGCTTGGCCATCAAAAGGTTTGCGACCATATTTGCGATATACATTCCCACCCAAGGGATAAAGCGGCTGAGAAGCGCGCCCAAAGCCATGCGCATGGCATTTTGCCCACCGAAATCAATCATCCGTCTGCGCGAATGGCCCAAGGCCACATGGCCAATTTCATGCGCAATCACCGATGCCATTTCTGCCGCGCTGACGTCACCTTTGAGGAATTTTTCATAAAACCCTTTGGTGATAAATACCCGACCATCAGGCGCAGCAAGACCGTTGATTGGATCAATCTGATAGATGTAGACAGGGATATCATCCACTTCCATCGCTTGGGCCAGCTTTTTGATTTCTTTCGTCAGGGCAGGGTCCACCAATCGCGTCGATCGTGCATCAAGTTCGCGCGCCATGCGCCACGATGAAAATTTATACATCGCAACCGCATAAAGACCAGCCAAGAGAAAGGGTAAGAATTTCAACATACCCCAGATATGGGGCGTGACGGCGCCGGTGTCTAGGGGGTTATCGCGCCAATTCTTTCATCGCAGTTTCCAAACCCGTGAGGGTCAGGGGATACATGCGATTGTCAAAGATATCCTTGATCATTTTGATGGACGGGGTATAGCCCCAAAGCCGTTCCTTCACAGGGTTCAGCCAAATGCTGTGTGGCCATTTCGCGATTGTGCGTTCCAACCAAACCTGTCCCGCTTCTGCATTCCAATGTTCGTTGGCCCCGCCTGCATAGGCAATTTCATAGGGCGACATTGACGCGTCGCCCACGAAAATACATTTATAATCAGACCCGTATGTGTTCAGAACATCCATCGTGGACATCTGTTCATTCCACCGGCGCGCATTGTCGCGCCAAACACCTTCGTACAGGCAATTGTGGAAATAATAGTATTCCATATGTTTGAATTCGGATTTCGCGGCGGAAAACAGTTCTTCGACCATTTTGATATAGGGGTCCATCGATCCGCCCACATCAAGAAACAGCAAAACTTTCACCGCATTGCGGCGTTCGGGGCGTGTTTTGACATCCAAATACCCGTGTTCGGCGGTCGCGCGAATGGTATTGTCGATATCCAATTCCTGATCCGCCCCGTCACGCGCCCAACGGCGCAGACGTTTAAGCGCAACTTTTATATTGCGCGTGCCCAATTCGATGCTGTCATCAAGATTTTTGAATTCGCGTTTGTCCCAAACTTTGACTGCCCGTTGATGGCGGCTTTTGTCTTGGCCGATGCGCACGCCTTCGGGATTATAGCCATAGGCGCCAAAGGGCGAGGTGCCTGCGGTGCCGATCCATTTGTTGCCGCCCTGATGGCGATCCTTTTGATCGCGCAGCCGTTCTTTGAGGGTGTCCATCAACTTGTCAAATCCTCCAAGGGATTTGATCTGTTCCATTTCCTCTGACGACAGATGCTTTTCCGCCAGCTTCCTCAGCCAATCAGCAGGGATGTCTACGGCTTCTAAAATCTGGTCGAGGGATATCTTTTCCAAGCCTTGAAAGGTCTGTGAAAAGGCACGGTCATACCGGTCGAGGTGACGTTCGTCTTTGACCATGATGATGCGCCCCAGATAATAAAACGCATCAATGTCATATGTGGCAAGCCCGTAATCCAACGCTTCTAGAAAGCCTAGGTATTCGCGCAGTGAAACGGGAACACCGGTTTTGCGAAGGCTATCAAAAAACGGCAAGAACATGGGTTAAATCACGGTGCGATCCAAGAAAATCGTAACCATCAGCCCCAATATCCCAAACAAAAGACCAAACCCGACGGCATATTGCAAGATGTCGGCGATATTGCCATTGTGTTTTTTCGCGGTACGGGCACCGATCAGCGCCCCGATTAAACCGATGAGTATATACATGACCTATCCATTGTTACGTTTTAGCGGGTTCAACGCGTTGATTTCCCGCAATTTGGATTTCAGATTGGACTCTGAACCAAATCCGTAACGTGCCCAGGTCAAACTGTCCAGACGTACTTTTTGTGCTTCTGACGCGCGACCGGTCAATTCTAAGGCTTCGGCGCGCAACAGCATGAGGGTCGATAATAGCGCAGCATTCTCATTATCAAAGGCCACATCAATGTGCTGCGCGAGCGTTAAAAGCGCATCTTCCCCATTCCCAAGCGCAATCTGGGTTGCGGCAATTTGCGCGGCTGTATGCGCCGCATAGAGTTCCGCATTGACCGATTTGGCGTAGACTTCATTCGCAATTCGGAACATTTCAAAGGCATAACTGGGGTCTTGGTGCTGGATCACGCGGCCAAGGGCGAAATAGCTAAATCCCAAGCGATGATCATTGTATCTTTCTGTTTGGGCGATTTCCAAAGCGCGCTTTGCGGCACGTGGACGCATCTGTGGCGGTGTGCCTGGGCCAAGCGCAGTGGTAATGGCGGTATTCCATTCGCGCGAAGTCGGTTTGACATAGGAATAGCGCTTTGTGTCACCCCTTGGATTGAGGCGTGATAAAATTGATGGAAGGCGCTGGCGCAGATCTTCACGTGTCATCCCGCTGCGCAGTTCAGGGGAATAGGCGATCTTTAGGATCATCATGTCAAAGTTCGTCAGGATCGTATGCACATTGTCGTCATTAAACACCGAATTTGGCAGGCGATACATGTCGTTCAGCGGTGCCATTGATTGTGCAAATTCTTCGTGCAAACAATCGCGAATTTCTTGTGGTGTCGCATCCGATGGAAGGAAAATTGAAACCTTGGTGCGCACCGCTTGTTGGCTCCAGCTTGTTTTTGCTGTTCTGCGGAACTTTTGAAATTCTGCGAGGTTCTCGACATTTGGCGCGACAAAACAGGCGGCCATTGGAAATGTCTTGCGGATTTGTCTCCGCGAAATCGCGTGGATATTTATATTCGCCGTTGGGGCTTTGGTTTGGTAAATGTCAATATTTGCCTCAGACCGAAGTCTGGCCAATAATCGGTTCAATTCTGATGGCAGCGGCGCAGGCACGGCGCCCTGTAATCGCACAGAGATAGGGCCTTCGAACCGCGTGAACACGGGCAGGGACGTTCCTGTTTCGAGCTCCATCGTTAAATCGATAAAGTCATCCGTAAGCTGTCGGTTTGAGATCGAAAGTGGTTCAACCGCCGCAACAGGAAAGGGGTTCACCGTAAATGACCCGATAATTTCCATGTCTGCCCGCGTGACCGAATTTGACGCTGGTGTTGGTGTACACCCCGATAGAAAGATGCATGAAACAGCAAATAGTCGTTTTAACATTCTGTTTACTCAATCCAGTTCGCAAAAAGCCTCTCTTCGAAAACGCAAACACTCGCTACCCACCAACACAACAACACGTGACCGATGTCACAAGTCCTATGCGGGTATTTGGGCCAAACTGTGACAGAAGTTTGACGTTAGTTGACTTTTTCAACGTCAAAAACATGTTTTTGGTGAATTGAGAATTTTTTATTTAACGACCACTGCGTGACATAAAGGCCAAGCGTTCAAACAAGGCAACGTCTTGTTCGTTCTTCAACAGTGCCCCGTGCAATTTTGGCAACAGGTTAGACCCATCACGACGAAGGTCTTCGGGTGTGAGGTCTTCGGCCAAAATCAGCTTGAGCCAATCCAAGACTTCGGATGTCGAGGGTTTCTTTTTCAATCCTGCCTGATCGCGGATTTCATAAAACTGTGTCAGCGCGGTTGTCAAAAGGCGTTCCTTGATATCTGGAAAGTGCACGCGCACAATCTGTTGAAGTGTGTCGAGATCGGGGAACTGTATATAGTGGAAAAAGCAGCGACGCAGGAACGCGTCAGGAAGCTCTTTTTCGTTGTTTGATGTGATGATCACAATGGGGCGCACTTTGGCGCGGATGGTTTCGCCGGTCTCATAGACATGGAATTCCATCTTGTCCAATTCCTGCAAAAGATCGTTTGGAAATTCGATGTCGGCCTTGTCGACTTCGTCGATCAAAAGCACCACTTTTTCGTCTGCGTCAAAGGCCTGCCAAAGCTTGCCTTTGCGGATGTAATTGGACACATCATGGACCCGTTCATCGCCCAGCTGACTGTCGCGCAAACGCGACACTGCATCGTATTCATACAGGCCTTGTTGCGCCTTGGTCGTGGATTTGATGTTCCATTCGATCAAAGTGATTCCCAAACCTTTCGCCACTTGTTTGGCCAATTCGGTCTTGCCCGTACCTGGTTCACCCTTGATCAGCAGCGGGCGTTCCAGTGTCACAGCGGCGTTCACTGCCAAAGTTAGGTCATGAGGGGCGACGTAGTCAGAGGTGCCTGTAAATTTCATCTTTTTTCCATATCTCGCAAATTTCCAAGACTTTACCCAGTTCATTAAATCTGCGCAATCATGTGTTTGTGTAGTGACATTCCGCCCCCAATCAGATAGGTGGTGCCCACGGATTAATTCCGCAAGTAAATTGGAGGAGTGATGCATGGCAAATTTGGGCCTGCATAAGGGGGAAACTATGAACAAATCGCTTAACATTCCTGATGATTATGTCCCCGCCGAAGACGAACCATTTATGAATGAGCGGCAGTTGGAATATTTTCGTCGAAAATTGATTGCTTGGAAAGAAGACTTAATAGAAGGCAGCAAAGTCACGATTTCGGGACTTCAAAACAATACGCGCAACATTCCTGATATTACGGATCGCGCAAGCGAAGAAACAGATCGTGCGCTTGAATTGCGCGCGCGGGATCGTCAACGCAAACTGGTGTCCAAGATAGACGCCGCGTTGCGCCGCATTGACGAAGGTGAATACGGGTATTGTGAAGTGACGGGTGCGCCAATTTCGCTCAAACGTCTTGACGCCCGCCCCATCGCGACAATGACGCTTGAGGCGCAAGAAAAACACGAACGTCGGGAAAAGGTTCATCGCGACGACTAAGGAAATGGCCAAGGGTTCCCTTGGCCTTTTGTTTTTATGGCTGACACAGATATACTTATTGTCGGGGCTGGAATTGGTGGTCTGACGGCTGCCTTGGCGCTTCGGCATTTTGGGTTTCGACCGCGGGTGATTGAACAAGCCCCCGCTTTGGTCGAGGTGGGTGCGGGCATTCAAATCAGCCCCAATGGATTTCATGTTTTGACGGCTTTGGGTCTTGGCGCGGCCTTGGATGCTGTGTCATTACGTGCCACTGCCGTTCGGCTGCGCGATTATCGTCACGGATCTGACGTGGCTGTTTTGGATCTGGCCCGATATGGATCCCCCCTTGGGTATCGGTTTTTTCATCGGGCCGATTTGTTACATGTCTTGGCCAATGCCTGCGATGCGCAGGGGATTCCGATCACAACGGATTGCGCGTTGACACACATCAAGACCGACCGAGGGGTGATTGAAACCTCTCAGGGTGATATGCGCGCTGATGTTATTCTTGGCGCAGATGGTATTCATTCGAAAACACGGTCTTTTATTCTGGGTCACACCACGCCTGCACCCTTTACGGGGCAGGTGGCATGGCGCGCCTTGGTGCCCAATCGGATCGATCACCCGAACCAAGCGTGGGTTCACATGGCCCCCAAACGACATATTGTCACCTATCCTTTGCGTGGGGGGACAATGTTGAATGTCGTCATGGTCCAAGAACAATCGGACTGGTCCCGTGATGGATGGCATCTGCACGATGACGCATCTGTGGTGCAAAAGACTTTTGGTGATTTTGGTGGTCCTGTCGCGGATGTGATTGCGGATATTGATGAGGTTCATAAATGGGGCCTTTTTCGTCACCCCGTTGCGCCAACATGGGCGCGTGGCAAGGTGGTGATGCTGGGCGATGCGGCACATCCTACCCTGCCTTTTATGGCGCAAGGCGCGGTCCAAGCCATCGAAGACGCGTGGGCCTTGGCCGCATCCCTGGCAAAATCACACGATGTTGCGTCGGCATTTGCAGCGTATCAATCCCTGCGTCTACCGCGGGTGCGGCGCGTGATCGCGACCGCATCAGGCAATGCGTGGAAATATCACCTGTCTTTTCCGCCGGTTCGATTTGCGGCGCATTTGGGCCTGCGGGGCATGTCCAAGCTGATGCCGGCGACCATGGTGCGGCAATTCGATTGGATCTATAACTACGACATTACAACGTCGGTTTAATTGTCCAATTCGATCCAAACCGGCACGTGATCCGACGGTTTGTCGCCCGCGCGGACATCTTTGTCGATTTGGCAATCAATCATCATATCCGCGCAAGACGGTGTTAGCAGAAAATGGTCAATTCTGATCCCGTCATTCCGGTTCCATGCGCCGGCTTGATAATCCCAAAAACTGTAATGACCTGCCCCGCGTACACGGGCACGAAAGGCCTCTGTAAAGCCAAGGTTTACAATCTTGCGAAAGGCATCGCGGCTTTGCGGTAAA
>RGAJ01000101.1 GCA_009920225.1 Paracoccaceae bacterium | reverse complement strand
ATCAAAAATTGCCGCGTATCTGATGCAAATCGGACCGCATCATTCCGATATGGGGCCGAATAGAAATCGACAGCCAACGTTCCCGATTGTGTAGTCGGCAAAGGTAAATCTTCGTACCCCGTGACCGTCGTTTCCCCAACCATAACCCGATAAAACACACGGTCCTGCCCCAATGACCCCAGAATTGAAAACGCTGTATAGGGAATATCGACAGAAACCCCATCATCAGATGCGCGGATTTCGTCCAAAATCACCTGTGTCGCGGCACCCAAAACATTGTCATGCGTGGCCTCAACCGCCTGGTTCACAAAGGTGCGCACAGACAAAAACAACAGCGCCGCCAAAATGGCAGAGGTCACCATAAGCGACGCCAAAAGTTTGGTTCGGATCGATCCTGACGCGGAAAACAATTTCTTCATGATGCGGTCAACCGATATCCGATGCCGCGTATTGTTTCGATGCGTGTTTGTCCGCCTTCGATTTTCTTGCGCAAGCGGGCGATATAAACCTCGACTGCGTTTTCACTGATATCATCGGAGGATGAAAAAAGACGATCCACCAGCTGGGCCTTGGAAAAAACATGTTCAGGATTGGCGATGAAAATTTCAAACAGCCTAAGTTCACGATTGCGCAATTCGCGGTTATCGCCTGATACCGAAACGGTTGCGGTCGCAGGATCATAGGTTAAATCCAAAAATGATCGAAGATTGACAGACGCCCCTTGTTGGCGGCGCAATACCGCACGCACGCGTGCCTCAAGTTCTGTGAAATCAAAAGGTTTGGTGATGTAGTCATCGGCACCGGTATCCAACAGCGCGACGCGGTCACTGACCGCAGAACGGGCTGTCATCACGATCACCGGTGTGGCATGTTTTTGGGCCCGAAAGCTTGATAAAAAATCACGTCCGTCGCCATCGGGCAGCATGATATCCAAAAAGATCACATCATATTGCGCAACCGCTAAATAATCCCACGCAGACCCCAAGGATGGCGCCCAATCCGTCGCGTGCCCGTCGATCTTTAATCGGTCCAATACAGTTTGGGCCAGATCGGCATTGTCTTCGACCAACAAAAAACGCATTTCCACCCAACCGATTTTTTATGTCGTGACAGGTTAGTGTCAGGTTCATCAAGAATCAATACGCCCGTGACCGAGGGGACAAACCCCAAACGGCGTATCAAGGGAGAATTCCATGACTTCAAAAATTCACACATTGTTGGCAAGCGCAGCGTTTGCCGTGATTTCAACAGCATCCTTCGCAACCGAATGTATTGCCCCCGCAAACCCAGGTGGTGGTTGGGATTTCACATGCCGCCAAATCGGTAAAATCCTGTATGACATCGGCCAAGTCCCCAACCCTGTCCAAGTCACCAATATGGCAGGTGGCGGCGGTGGTCTGGCCTATAACCACGTTGTGAGCGAGCGGAACACAGACAACGATTTGATCGTCGCCGCATCCCAAGCGACAGCAACACGTTTGGCACAAAACGCATTTGCAGGCATGACAGCTGACCAAGTCCGGTTTGTTGGCGCAATCGGTGCTGATCCAGGTGTTATTGTTGTTGGCAAAGACAGCCCATTTCAAAACCTAAACGACATGGTCAATGCGATCAAAGCAGATCCAGGTTCTGTTGCCTTTGCCGGCGGTTCGGCAGCCGGTGGTTTTGACCATCTAAAAGTTCTGATGATCCTAAAGGAAACAGGGTTCACCGATATCCGCAAAGTGAAATACATCGGCGTTGATGGTGGTGCAGATGCGATCACACAAACGGTCGGTAACTTTACCCAAGGGATGACAGGCGACATGTCTGAAATCGTTGGTTTCTTGAAATCTGGCGAAGTGCGTGCATTGGCGGTTCTGACCGAAGAACGCGTTCCAGGCTTTGAAGATATCCCAACTGCCAAAGAACAAGGCATTGACGTTGTTGCCGTAAACTGGCGCGGTCTGTACGTGCCAAAAGGCATCTCTGACGCGGATTTCGAAGCGTGGGGCAACAAGATCAAAGCCGTCGCAGAAAGCCAAGAGTGGAAAGACGCAATGGCCGCGAACGGTTTGGCACCGTTCACCAAAGTTGGTGGCGATTTCCAAAGCTGGGTTGACGGTGTGATTGCTGACACTGTCGTTTTGTCCAAAGAGATCGGTGTCATCCAGTGAAACTAAGTGATCGTCTTTTTGGACTGATCGCAACAATCGGAGCGCTTGCCTATGGGGCAGGCGCTTTGGGAATCCAGACGAGCTTTATGTCGGATCCAGTTGGATCCAAAACCTTTCCCCTAATGATTGCGACAGTCGCGTTTTTGTGTGGCATTGTCATGATGTTGAAACCTGACGACGAACCCGAATGGCCCGTCGCGCGGTCCATCGGCGCGTTGATCATCTGTGCGGCCGTGTTGGTCGGCTATGCTTATGCATTGAAACCAGGTGGTTTCTTGGTCCCAACCGCGTTGGCGTCAGGTATCTTGAGCTTTCAAATTTCGGGCAAGCCAAAGCTGGCCGTAATCACGGGCGTGTCTTTGTCGGTTGGCCTGTTTGTCCTTTTCAAATTCGTGCTTGGCCTCAGTTTATTCGGACTGCCCCGTTGGTTGATGGGGTGAGGAGAGTTTGATGGAAATCATAAACAACTTGTATCTGGGCTTTTCTGTAGCTCTATCGCCATACACATTGATGCTTGCCGTGATCGGGTGCTTCATCGGCACAATCGTTGGCGCGCTTCCGGGTCTGGGCCCGTCAAATGGTGTGGCCATTTTGATCCCGATCACCTTCACAATGGGGCTTGATGCGACAGCGTCATTGGTTCTTTTGACCGCGGTTTATTATGGGGCGATGTATGGCGGGCGGATCAGTTCTATTTTGCTGAACATTCCAGGTGATGAACCTGCGATGATGACGACACTTGATGGATATCCCATGGCGAAGAATGGCCGCGCAGGCGATGCATTGGTGATTTCTGGCGTCGCATCGTTTGTGGGGGCGTTACTGGCCACACTTGCGCTTGCCATCGTTGCACCAAGCTTGGCACGAGTTGCCTATCTGTTTGGGCCTGCTGAATATTTCGCGCTGTACCTGCTTGCGTTTTGTACATTGGGCGGCGTTGCGTCGAAAAACCAAGCCAAGGCCGCATTCGCGTCTTGCGTCGGGCTTGGCATCGCAATGATCGGTGTTGATCACACAACGGGTATGACGCGCTATACGGGCGGCAATCTTCATCTGATGGACGGCATCGATTTTCTGGTTGCGATTGTCGGTCTGTTTGCGGTGTCAGAAGTGTTCTTTTTCATCGAAAGTCACGGCAAAGATTCATCGCTTGGCGTAAAATTGGGTAAAGTCACCATCCCATGGAAAGACATCTTTCACACCCGTTGGACAATGCTGCGATCTTCAATCGTGGGATTTCTGGCTGGTGTTCTTCCGGGTGCGGGGGCATCGCTTGGATCCTTCTTGACCTATATGATGGAAAAATCCATCGCGGGAAAACGCGAAGAATTTGGCACAGGCGTCGCCAAAGGAGTTGCAGCCCCAGAAGCGGGCAATAACGCAGCCGCAGGCGGTGCGTTGGTTCCGATGTTGACCTTGGGCGTTCCAGGATCGGGGACAACGGCGGTCTTGTTGGCGGTTTTGATGACACTGAACATCACGCCTGGGCCGACCTTGTTTGCAGATCGCCCTGATGTGGTATGGGGATTAATCGCATCGCTAATCATTGCGAACTTTGTCCTGTTGTTTATGAACGTGCCCATGATCAAAGTATTCGTTCGCATCCTGCAAGTTCCTCCTGCGATCTTGTTACCTGGGGTGACGATGGTGTCATTCGTCGGTATCTATTCACTAACTGGCAGCTACTTTGATTTGCTGTTGATGACGGTGTTTGGCATCGTGGGATATGTGTTTCGCAAGCTGGATATCCCAACTGTGCCTGTCATTCTGGGCATCTTGTTGGGGGCCAATATGGAAAACAACTTGCGCCGCGCGATGGTATTGTCTGACGGGGATTGGACCTATCTGTTTTCGTCTGGCATCGCAATCACGCTTTGGGTTGCTGCGATTGCAGGGTTCTTAGCACCGTTCTTTGTGCGGAACTTTTTGAAAAAACCCAGCAGACCGAGTGATGCACAATGACACGCGTTTTGGTTCCTGCCGGAGCGCTTGGTCTAGGGTTTGACCAAGACGCCCTAGATCGCGGGGTGGCGATGAAACCTGACATCATCGCAATCGACGGAGGATCCACCGACAGCGGCCCCGCCTACCTTGGGCGGGGCGTTTCAAAATATTCAACCGCATCAACCAAGGCCGAGTGGGCAAAGTTGATTGATGCGCAACAAAAGGCACAGTGTCCGCTGGTCATTGGCACTGCGGGGACCTGTGGTGCCAATTCAACGGTGGATTGGCTCTTTGAGATTACATGTGAAATTCTGGCCGAACGAAACGCAACGGCAAAGATCGTGCGGCTATATTCGCAACAGCCTGCGGATCGGATCATAACCGCGCTGGACAACGGCACGCTCACGCCGCTTGCCGGGGCGCCGCACATCGATGCGACAGTCATTGGCGCCTGTTCAAACATTGTCGCCTTGGCTGGGGCAGAACAAATCCAAGCGGCCTTAGCGGTTCATCCCGATATCATCATCGCAGGGCGCACCACAGACACCGCGATTATTTCCGCCCTACCCCTTTTAAATGGCGATAATGCAGGGGCGGCGTGGCATGGGGCAAAGATTGCCGAATGCGGCGCGCTTTGTTCGACGCATCCGATGTCAGGCGTCGTCATGGTTGATTTCGACGCCACAGGGTTCACGATTGAACCGCTCAGCGCTGGGGCAATCTGCACGCCCGAGACTGTATCAGCGCATATGTTATACGAAAACACTGATCCCTTTTGCCTTTACGAACCGGGCGGTTATTTGGATGTGACAGGCGCACAATATATCCAACACACAGACACAGCCGTTCGCGTCGAAGGTTCGGTTTGGACGCGCACTGACCCCTATACCGTCAAGCTCGAAGGTGCGCGCTGCGCAGGGTTCCAAACCGTCAGCATTGCGACACTGCGCGACCGTCGTTACGTGGAAAACAGCACCGCATGGTGCGCGGATATCATTTCACGTCTTAGACATGACATCGCCCAGCGCACCAAATTAAACGACGGTGAATATCACATCGAATTGCGCCAAATCGGGCGGGACAGCACATTAGGTGCCTTGGAAACAGATCACACCACCCCTGCCGAAGTGGGGATCATGGGCATCATCACGACCCAAACCCAAGCCCAATCCACCGAGATCGCCAAGATGCTCAACCCCTATCTTTTGCATCACCCGCTGACACCAGACGAACCGATGCCAACCTTTGCATTTCCCTTTTCCCCGCCAGAAATGGAACGCGGACCGATATATGAGTTTTGCCTAAACCACATCATGGCCATCCAAGACCCAATGTCCTGTTTCGAAATGGTGGTTACACATGTCTAATCTGGGGGATCACGTCACAAAAATCAGATCCAAAAATGCAGGGCCATTTTGGGTAACGATAGATATTTTTTGCGGATCGACAGAGACATATGCATGGTGCTGCGGCATTTTGGACACCAATGCCGTGGCCGCCCTGTACCAAACGCCTGCAAAGGATGTATTGCGGTTCGATATTGCCGCATTAAACGTAATAAAATTTAGCTTTCCGCGCCCCACGATCCAAGGCGCACTCCAAGACCGCGATATGCATGGCGCGGCTTGGGCGACGCTTCTTGAAACGCTGGAGGTTGAACGCAGCTAAACCTTTCGCTATCGTGGTTTATGAGCAACGGTATGAAAGTGCGCATTATGAAAATTCTCTTGATCGAAGATGACGCAGATGTCGCCGCTTATATTGTTAAAGCGATGAAAGAAGTCGGGCATGTCATCGATCACGCAAATAACGGAAAAGATGGTCTTTTTCTGGCGACCACCGAAGAATATGCAGTGCTCATCGTTGACCGAATGTTACCAAAGCTGGATGGTTTAACCATTGTCAAAACGCTACGCGGATCGGGCAATACAACGCCTGTGTTGATCCTGAGCGCTCTGGGCGAAGTGGACGATCGCGTTATGGGATTGCGATCCGGTGGCGATGATTATTTGGTGAAACCTTTTGCCTTTACCGAACTGTTGGCAAGAATTGAAATTTTGGCACGTCGAAATCGCCAAAACGAAGGTGCGCCCCAAACCAAGATTGTGGTTGCCGACCTTGAGCTGGATCTGTTGTCGCGCAAAGTGAAACGTCAGGGCAAAGAGATTTCCTTGCAGTCCAGAGAATTTTCCCTGTTGGAATATATGTTACAACACAAGGGACAAGTTGTGACACGCACCATGCTTTTGGAACATGTCTGGGATTATCACTTTGATCCTCAGACAAATGTGATTGATGTCCATGTCAGCCGTCTTCGCAGTAAAATCGACAAGGGGTTTGAGACACCTATCATAAGGACCGTACGTGGTGCCGGATACATCATCGACGTCGATTAGACGCCGCTACACCAAAAGTTCGAGCTTTGCGATGGCACTTGTCTTTACAGTGCTTTGCGGCTTGGTGGCGGTGACGTTGGGATATTTCATCAACTATTTCGCAAAAGATAATTTCATCCAAAGCACCCA
>RGAJ01000011.1 GCA_009920225.1 Paracoccaceae bacterium | reverse complement strand
CGAAGGCCCCCCCCATGTCGGTGCGATCCGCGTCGCGACCGGTATGAAGAACGTACATGTGGTGTTGCACGCACCACAGGGCGACACCTATGCCGATCTGTTGTTCACGATGATTGAGCGGCGCAACCACAGACCGCCTGTCACCTATACAACATTCCAAGCGCGTGATTTGGGGTCTGACACTGCGACCTTGTTTAAATCCGCCTGTCTTGAGGCCTATGAACGGTTCAAGCCGGATCTTTTGTTGGTTGGCGCGTCTTGTACCGCCGAATTGATCCAAGATGACCCAGGCGGTTTGGCCGAAGCCTTGGATCTGCCGATCCCCGTCGTGGCGCTTGAATTGCCCAGTTATCAGCGCAAGGAAAACTTTGGCGCGGATGAAACACTGTTTCAAATCGTGCGCCATTTGGCAAAGCCGATGGACCGCACGGCCGAGATCACCTGCAATTTGATTGGCCCAACCGCCCTAGGGTTCCGCCATCGCGACGACATCATCGAAATCACCAGATTGCTGAACGATCTTGGGGTGACGGTGAATGTCTGCGCGCCAATGGGGGCAAGCCCGGATGACATCAAACTGTTGGGGCAGGCGCATTTCAACGTGTTGATGTACCCCGAAACGGGGGAAACGGCGTGCCGGTATCTGGAACGCAACTTGGGCCAACCCTTTACCAAAACCGTCCCCATCGGGGTCGGCGCAACCGCGGATTTCGTGGCCGAAGTGGCGGCGATTATCGGAAAACCCGATCTGTCCCAACAGGTGGTTTCCAGATTGCCATGGTATTCGGCGTCTGTTGATAGCACCTATTTGACGGGCAAGCGTGTTTTCGTCTTTGGCGATGGAACTCATGCTATGACAGCTGCGCGGATTGCGCGCGACGAAATTGGATTTGATGTCGTGGGTCTGGGATGTTTCAACCGCGAAATGGCGCGTCCCGTGCGGGCCTTGGCCAAAGAGATGGGTCTGAATGCGCTGATCACCGACGATTATCTGGAACTGGAACAAGCCATTTCAGAGCTTGCACCAGAACTGATTTTGGGCACGCAGATGGAACGCCACATTGGCAAACGTTTGGGCATTCCCTGTGCAGTGATTTCCGCGCCCGTCCATGTCCAAGATTTCCCTGCACGCTATTCCCCACAAATGGGACCAGAAGGTGCGAACGTCATTTTTGACACATGGGTGCATCCGTTGGTCATGGGATTAGAAGAACATCTTTTGACCATGTTCCGCGACGATTTCGAATTCTCGGACACCGCAGGGCCCAGCCATCACGCCGCGCATACCCCGCAACAAACCATTCCAACAGAGGTCGCGCCAACCATGGGCAACGCAAATGTTATTTGGTTGCATGATGCGGAATTAGAGCTGCGCAAAATCCCGTTCTTTGTGCGTGGCAAAGCCCGCCGCAACACCGAAAAATACGCCGCAGATCGCGGTGTGGCAGAAATTTCTATCGACACTTTGTACGAGGCAAAGGCCCATTATGCGCGATAGCGGTCCAGATATCATTCCCTATCGCATCGCGATTGTCACTTTGGACGCCCATAGTGCGCGCCCCTGTGAACGGGCGATGTCGGCCATGGCGGCAGAGTTTTCGGGCCTTGAGGTTTCGGTTTTTGCTGCCGCGCAATGGGGCGAAGATCCTGCCAGTTTTGACGCAGCCAAGGCCGCGATTGAACAGGCCAATATTGTTATCGTCAATCTGTTGTTTCTGGAAGACCATGTAAAACCCATTCTGCCGGTTTTGGTCGCGCGGCGCGATCACTGTGACGCGATGATTGGCATGATCTGTGATGCAGAATTGGTCAAGTTAACGCGGATGGGGTCGCTTGATATGCTTGCGCCCGAAAGCGGCACAATGGCCTTGATGAAGAAACTGCGCGGCTCGTCAAAGCCATCGACAGAAACGGGCGAAAAGAAAATGCGCATGTTGCGCCGCTTGCCCAAAATCCTGAAATTCATTCCGGGCAAGGCTCAGGATTTGCGTGCTTGGTTTTTGACCATGCAATATTGGTTGGGCGGCAGCGACGAAAATATCGAAGCGATGTTGCGGTTTTTGATGTCGCGCTATGCCAATGTGCCACAATGGGCGGGCAAGTCGGTGCCGTTGCCGCGCCAATACCCTGATGTGGGTCTGTATCATCCTGATATCGATGGCAAAATCACCGCCGATCTTGCGGCATTGCCTCAGGTCGCGGCACCCGTTGGCCGTGTTGGTTTGTTGTTGATGCGGTCCTATGTCCTAAGTGGGGATACCGCGCATTATGATGCGGTTATTCGTGGCTTTGAGGCACAAAATATCCAAGTGATCCCCGCCTTTGCAGGTGGTTTGGATGGCCGTCCAGCGATTGACCAGTTCCTTCAAAAGGCTGGTGTGCCGACCATTGACGCCTTGGTGTCACTGTCTGGGTTTTCATTGGTTGGGGGGCCTGCGTATAACAATACGGATGCGGCTGTTGATGTTTTGAAACAGCTTGATGTGCCTTATATCGCGGCGCATCCTTTGGAATTTCAGACCCTTTCACAATGGGCAAAATCGGCAGGCGGGCTTGGCCCGATTGAAACGACAATGTTGATTGCCCTGCCTGAATTGGATGGGGCGACCATGCCAACGGTCTTTGCGGGCCGTCACGGCGAAGATCACGGCTGTACAGGATGTGCTTATGCTTGCAAGGCCCAAGACGCGCGTGCCATGGCGCCGTGTTTTGAACGCATCGACGCCTTGGTTGCGCGTACGCAAAAGATTGTCGCACTGCGTCGGTCGGATCGTAAAGATCGCAAGGTCAGCATCGTGCTGTTTGGCTTTCCGCCGAATGCAGGGGCGGCGGGCACGGCGGCCTATTTGGATGTGTTTGCGTCGTTGCACAATACGCTGATTGCCATGCAGGCCGCAGGATATGACGTTGAGGTGCCAGCAACCGTTGCAGAGTTGCGCGACGCTGTGTTGAACGGAAACGCCAAGACATTCGGCCAAGATGCGAATGTTGCAGCGCGGGTTGATGCGAATTGGATTGTGCGCAACACCCCATGGTTGGAAGAGATTGAAGCGCAATGGGGTCCCGCCCCGGGTCGGGTACAATCAGATGGCAGCGCGGTTTTCATACTGGGCAAACACTTGGGCAATGTCTTCGTGGGGGTTCAGCCCACCTTTGGGTACGAAGGCGACCCGATGCGGTTGCTGTTCGAAAAGGGCTTTGCGCCAACGCATGCGTTTTCAACCTTTTATCAGTGGTTAAAGCGCGATTTTCAGGCCGATGCCGTTTTGCATTTTGGCATGCATGGCGCGTTAGAATTCATGCCCGGCAAACAGGCGGGTGTGAACGGCGCGGATTGGCCAGATCGTTTGATCGGTGATTTGCCGAATATTTATCTATACGCTTGTAACAACCCATCAGAAGCAAGTTTGGCAAAACGGCGCAGCAATGCGGTGACGATCACCCATTTGACACCGCCTGTCTCTGCGGCGGGCTTGTACAAAGGGTTGCTCGAGCTCAAAGACAGCCTGACACGCTGGCGCGAAATGCCCGGCGATGACGCGCATCGCGCGGAATTGGAACAGTTGATCCGCGATCAGGCCGAGGCGTTGGATTTTTCCGAAACGGATGTTGGGGATTTGTGGATCAAAGTTCTGGAAACCGAAGATGCCTTGGTCCCCGAAGGTCTGCATATTGTGGGCCTTACCCTGAGCGATGCGCACCGCGACGCCTATACGGCGGCATTGGGCGATATGTCCGCGGCGGACAAGGCCGCGCTTGATATCGCATTGCAACGCAGCACGGAAATCCCTGCGATCCTGAACGCACTGGATGCGCGCTTTACGCCCCCTGTGGCGGGTGGCGATATTGTGCGGTCCAAGGATATTTTGCCCACGGGTCGCAATATTCATGCGTTTGATCCGTTTAGGATGCCAACCACCTTTGCCTGCCAATTGGGGGCGCAACAGGCGCAGATGTTGTTGGATAAACATGCATCCTTGCCGCGCACTGTGGCCTTGGTTTTGTGGGGATCGGACAATATCAAATCGGATGGTACGCAAATCGCGCAGGCCTTGGCCTTGATCGGGGCCACGCCGCGCTTTGACAGCTTTGGCCGTTTGTCCGGCGCGGATTTAATCCCGCTGCATGTCTTGGGCCGCCCCCGCATCGATGTCATTATGACCCTGTCTGGGATCTTTCGCGATCTGTTGCCGCTGCAAACCAAAATGCTGGCAGAAGCCGCGTTCAAGGCCGCCGCCGCAGACGAAGACCCTGAATGGAACTATGTTCGGGCGAATGCCTTGGCGCATATGGCCGAAACAGGGGTGGATTTGGAAACTGCGGCGCTGCGGATTTTTTCAAATGCCGAAGGCGCCTATGGATCGAACGTCAACCAGTTGGTGGACAGTTCCGCCTTTGACCAAGAGGACGAATTGGCCGACGCCTATGAGGCGCGCAAAAGCTTTGCTTATGGTCGAAATGGCAAGCCCACGCAAAACCAACAGCTTTTGAAAAAGGTTCTGTCCAAGGTCGAATTGGCCTATCAAAATTTGGAAAGCGTCGAATTGGGCGTGACTACGGTCGATCATTACTTTGACACGTTGGGTGGTATTTCACGCGCTGTCAAACGGGCGCGGGACGGGGAAAATATTCCCGTCTATATTTCGGATCACACCAAAGGCACGGGCAAAGTCCGCCATTTGTCGGACCAAGTCGCCCTTGAGACGCGGTCGCGGTCGTTGAACCCGAAATTTTACGAGGCCCTCTTGGATCATGGTGCCGAAGGTGTGCGCCAGCTTGAGGCGCATGTCACCAATACCTTGGGCTGGTCCGCGACCACGGGGCAAGTCGATCCTTGGGTCTATCAACGTATTACAGAAACCTTTGTTTTGGATGAGGTCATGCGCGAACGCTTGGCCGCTTTGAATCCAACCGCAAGTTCACGCATGGCCAATCGCCTGCTTGAAGCGACCGATCGTGCCTATTGGACACCTGATGTCGCCACAATCGCGGCGCTGCAATCTGCGGCTGACGCGCTTGAGGACCGAATGGAAGGGATCGCAGCACAATGATGAAACGCAACCAAACCCGAAAGGTGCACCCATGAGCCCACTTGATACCACCATTCCACGCTTGAATGGCCAAGACGGAGAAGGGTCAGTGCAAGTGCATCAAGACCCTGATATGAAAATCGAAGGCGCCAAGGTCTTTTCAGTGTATGGCAAAGGCGGGATTGGAAAATCCACGACCAGTTCAAACCTGTCAGCGGCGTTTTCAAAATTGGGAAAACGTGTTTTGCAAATCGGGTGTGACCCCAAACACGACAGCACCTTTACCCTGACGGGATCGCTTGTTCCCACGGTGATCGACATCTTGAAAGAGGTGGATTTCCACGCCGAAGAATTGCGCGCCGAAGATTTCGTGTTCGAAGGGTTCAATGGCGTCAAATGCGTCGAAGCGGGCGGCCCCCCCGCCGGCACAGGCTGCGGCGGTTATGTCGTCGGGCAGACCGTCAAATTGTTGAAACAACATCACCTTCTTGATGATACCGATGTGGTGATTTTTGATGTGTTGGGTGATGTGGTCTGTGGTGGCTTTGCCGCCCCCTTGCAGCATGCTGATCGGGCGTTGATCGTCACCGCCAATGATTTCGACAGCATCTATGCGATGAACCGCATTATTGCGGCGGTGCAAGCCAAGTCCAACAATTACAAAGTGCGCCTTGCGGGCTGTGTCGCGAACCGGTCCAAAGACACCGATGAGGTGGATCGCTATTGCAGAACCGTTGGGTTCAATCGCATCGCGCATATGCCCGATGTCGACGTGATCCGTCGTTCGCGGCTCAAGAAAAAGACGCTTTTTGAAATGGAGCTCGATGACGAAGTCGCGGCCGTTCAAAAGGAATACATCCGATTGGCAGAAACATTGTGGAATGGCACCGAACCATTGGCACCTGCGCCTTTGGCGGATCGTGACATCTTTGAACTATTGGGATTTGATTGATGGGGTATCATCAAACATTATCGCGGGTCGAAATGTATTTCGACAAAACCGCCACCAAGACGTGGGAACGTCTGACGTCGGATGCGCCGGTATCGCGCATTCGGCAAACGGTGCGGGCGGGACGTGATGAAATGCGTGCCAAGTTGTTGGCACAAGTCCCCAGTGATTTAAGGGGTGCGCGGATATTGGATGCGGGCTGTGGGCCCGGACAATTGACCCAAGCGCTTGCCGAGCGGGGCGCCGATGTTGTGGCGATTGATATCAGCCCGTCTTTGATTGATATCGCGCGCAAACGCATTCCGACCACCTTGCATTCGCAGATCGATTTTCGGGTGGGTGACATGTGTGATCCCGCCTTGGGCGGTTTTGATCACGTCATTGCGATGGACAGTATGATTTACTATGCGCGTGATGATTTGGCGCGTGTATTGACATCGCTGAGCGCGCGCACGTGGGGCAAGATCAACTTTACCGTTGCGCCCAAAACACCGCTTTTGATGGCGATGTGGTATGCGGGGAAATTGGCCCCAAAAGGGGACAAATCCCCAACCATGATCCCACAGTCCTTTTCTGGCCTATCCCGGGCAATCGAGGGTCAGGCGACCCTGTTCGATCTGGGTCGTGTGACCTCTGGGTTTTATATTTCACATGCGATGGGGTGCCAAAAATGACATCCCGCAATCGCCAATCCTGGACACAGTTGCCCCGACAGATGCTTCCGTTTGCGGATGCAGCCAGCGTTGATTTGCCCTTGTCGCAAATCCTGCGTTTGTCGTTGTTTCAAGTGTCGGTGGGAATGGCGAGCGTGATGTTACTTGGCACGTTGAACCGTGTCATGATTGTTGAATTGAGCGTGTCGGCCATGATCGTGGCCTTTATGATCGCTTTACCCGTTTTGATCGCGCCGTTCCGCGCGGTTTTGGGGTTCCGGTCTGATACGCATCGGTCTGCCATCGGGTGGAAGCGGGTGCCTTATATTTGGTTTGGATCGCTGTTTCAAATGGGTGGTCTTGCCATCATGCCATTTGCGTTGATCGTTTTGTCAGGGGATCAAACCATCGGCCCATCATGGGCGGGCGAAGTTTTGGCAGCCTTGGCATTTTTGATGACGGGTCTTGGTTTGCACATGACGCAAACTGCAGGATTGGCATTGGCCAGTGATCGCGCCGATGATGAAACACGCCCGCGCGTCGTGTCGCTGTTGTATGTGATGTACCTGCTTGGGATGGGGATTTCTGCGGTGATCATTGGATGGTTGCTGCGTGATTTTTCCAATCTGACGCTTATTCGCGTGGTGCAGGGCGCTGCGTTGACGGGGTTGGTGTTGAACCTCATTGCACTGTGGAAACAAGAACATGTGCGCCCGATGTCGGTGCAAGAACGCAATCGTCCACGTCCTGCGTTTTCGTCCGCATGGTCCGATTTCATGTCGACCCCAAGTGCGGGGCGGTTGATTGTGGTCGTGTTTGGCGGGACCTTGGCGTTCAATATGCAAGACGTCTTGCTTGAACCCTATGGGGGTGAAGTCTTGGGGTTGAGCGTGGCCAAGACCACGTGGTTGACCGCGGCATGGTCCATCGGGGCCTTGATCGGATTGGCCTTTGCCGCGCGTCGTTTGCGGTTGGGCGTTTTGCCCCATCGTTTGATGGTCATCGGTTTGGGCTTGGGTATCGTTGCCTTTGCGGCGGTGATTGTATCGCATCCCATCGGATCCCCCGCCGTGTTTTTCGCAGGTGCCATGCTGATTGGTGCGGGTGCGGGATTATTCGCGGTGGCCACATTGATCACCGCGATGAACTTGCCCGTGGTCAATGACGCAGGTCGCGGATTGGCCTTGGGCGCGTGGGGTGCTGCGCAGGCGACGGCGGCGGGCTGTGCCATCGCGCTTGGCGGATCGCTGCGCGACGGGGTGAACATGTTGGCGCTGCGCGGTGCGTTCGGCGCAGATTTGGCTGGCCCCGCAACAGGATATGCCAGCGTCTATATGACTGAAATTGCGGCGTTGATTATAACGCTCATTCTACTTCGACCACTGGTTCGACATGCCCGTCGGACCGCGACTTTATCTCATCCAAGATCTGGGGGAATTCAGCTTGCTGATTTCCCGATGTGATTGGCTCGGTTTTGAAAGGAAACTGACATGACGACAACATTTTTTGGAAACTTTGATCTGGTCAGCGCAGCGTTGTGGCTGTTCTGGATCTTTTTCGCGCTTTTGATTTTTTACATCCAGCGCGAAAATATGCGCGAAGGCTATCCGTTGGAAAATGACGACGGGTCCGTGGCGGCAAATCAGGGGATGTTTCCCGTCCCTGAACCCAAGACATTCAAATTGCCCCATGGCCGCGGGGATGTGACCGTTCCCAATGCGGATGGTGAAAAACGGGATGTCGCCCTGCGCCAAACCAGCGTTGCAAATGGATATCCGTTTGAACCCACCGGCAATCCAATGAAGGATGGTGTGGGTCCTGCGGCATGGGCAGCGCGGCGCGATCTTGCGGAATTGGATGCTCATGGTCATCCAAAGATTATTCCGCTGTCATGCAGCGATAAATTTTTCGTGGCAGGCGGACGTGATCCGCGTGGTTTGCCCGTGATGGCAGGTGACGGCGAAATCGTCGGGCATATCTGTGACATGTGGATTGATGAGCCCGAACAACTGGTGCGCTATCTGGAAATCGACTTGGGCCCAACCATCGGCGAAGGCACGCGATTGGTGCCTATGACAATGGCGCGGATCCATTCCAACCGTGTGGCAATCAAATCGATCTTTGGCAAACATTTCAACGATGTTCCCAAGCACAAATCGGGCAATCAAGTCACGCTTTTGGAAGAAGAAAAGATTTCTGCCTATTACGCAGGTGGAACGCTTTACGCTTCTGCTGAGCGGCTTGAGCCACAACTGTAACCGAACAAGGATCGACCATGTCACACGATGATTTTGCCATTGAACCCATTAAAGGTTTGCCCGAACATTTGCCTCGGGGCGAGGTCATCTTGTGGCAGGGTCGGCCACATTGGTGGCATTTGACGGTTGCGTCCATGAACCTGTGGTGGGTGATTGGATATTTCGGTCTGTTGACGCTGTGGCGTTTTGTGACCGTGATGGATGTTGTGCCCTTTGACCGCGCTGTTGCGGTTTCATTGCCTTTTGTGGTGATCGGCGCTGTGGTCGCGCTGTTGTTCATCATCGTCGGGATCATCCAATCCCGCGCCACGGTCTATACCATCACCAACAAACGGGTCGCGATGCGCGTCGGTGCGGCCTTAACCGTGACATTGAACATTCCCTTTACCCAAATCGAAAACGCCGCGCTTGCAAAGCGTGCAAAAGGGTTTGGCAACATCGCGCTGGAAACAAAAGGGGGAACGAAGTTTTCGTTCCTTGTCCTGTGGCCCCATGCGCGGCCATGGCATTTCGCCAGACCGCAACCCACATTGCGTGCCATCCCAAATGCCGAAGCTGTCGCGCATATTTTGGCCAAAGCCGCCAAAGCCCGCGTGATCGAAACACAAAACAACAGGCAAAGCGAGACACCGCAATTGGGTGTCATAACGCAATAGGAAACCAATATGACCCACGTTCACGTATCAAAAAAGCCAAATGAAACCATTCCCGCAGTTGCGTTGTGGTCGATGTTTGCCATGGTCATTTTGGTGTTGTGCGCGGTCACGATTGCAAAGGTGATTGGCATGCCTGCCACCGCCACGCCGCCCGCGGCCGACATTACCGCGATGGTTGCCCTGCGCATTGATGCCGATCAAAGCGGTGCGGTGCGCGTCTATCACGAAGATGGCACGCTCTTGGCTGATATGTCGGGCGATGAGGGTGGTTTTATTGCGGGTGTGGGGCGCGTCATTGATCGCAATCGCACCCAGGCGGGGGCACCCTTGGATGCGCCTGTTCATATTATTTGGCGGGAGAATAACCGTCTGTCGATTTTCGACCCTCAGACCGAATGGCAAGCGGATCTGATGGGATTTGGCGCGGTAAATTCCCGCGCTTTTGCCATGCTCGTAGCCAAAGCAATGAAAGGAAAATAACCATGGGATTTTTCACACGAACCAAAGAATATGTTCCTTGTACCGTTGAAATCAGCCACTGTTTCGAAAGCCTGCACGCCCATGTGCGGTTCAACAATGGGGCAGTCATTTATCCAGGGGATGTGGTCCAAGTTGAAGGACCTGAAATCATGGCCCCCTTTGGCCAGATCGTCAGCGAAGACCGCAATGCCGTGATCGTGCGCGCTAGCGCCCTTGAACGTCTTTGGACCCGCGCGACGGGTGACCTAGAGGTCATGGAACTGTGCGAATTTTCGTTTTCCGATGAGGTGCTGTCATGAATATGCATTCCGCAGACGCCGCCACCGCAGAAGAGGCTCTTGCCCTGCAAGACACGATTGACAGTGATGCCGCGACACAGGTCGCGATGCAAGACACGCTGTTGACACCACGGTTTTACACCACCGATTTTGACGAGCTTGACGCCATCGATGTCAGCAACATTCGTGATGAATGGGATCCGCTGATTGATCGGATGTTGAGTGATCCAAACAAGGGTCATTTCAAAAAGAACCAAGATTGGGACACCGTCGATTGGGCGGGAATGGAGCCGACGTTAAAAAAAGAATTCATCGATTTTTTGATCAGCTCGTGTACCGCCGAATTTTCGGGATGCGTTTTGTACAAAGAGATGAAGCGCCGCGGTTCAAACAAAGACATCACGCAGTTGTTCCAACTGATGGCGCGTGACGAAGCGCGTCATGCGGGGTTCATCAACGACGCCCTACGCGAAGCAGGGGTTGCCGTGAACCTTGGTTTTTTGACGCAGAAAAAGAAATACACCTATTTTCGGCCAAAATTCATCTATTACGCCACCTATCTGTCGGAAAAGATTGGCTATGCACGCTATATCACCATTTTCCGCCATCTTGAGCAAAATCCGCAGCATCGCTTTCACCCGATTTTCAAATGGTTTGAAGAATGGTGCAATGACGAATTTGCCCATGGCGAAGCCTTTGCATTGTTGATGAAAACCGATCCAAAATTGACACGCGGCATCAATGTGTGGTGGATCAAATTTTTCCTCACCGCGGTTTATGGGACGATGTATGTGCGCGATCACCAACGCCCCGCCTTTCACAAGGCGTTGGGCGTAGATCCTGATTGGTATGCGCATGAGGTCTTTACAAAGACCTCGAAACTTAGCGAACAGATTTTTCCAATTACCTTGGATATCGATCATCCCCGTTGGGATGCGGCATTGAAGCGTTTGCAAAAGGCAAATGTGGATTTGGCCGCCGCCAAAGCCAAGGGTAAAAAATTGGCGCAATTCGGGGCAAGCTTGCGGGCGGGGTTGGCGTTTGTCGCGCTCTATACCATTCCTGCGAAAAAGCATGCGGTTCCTAAATTCACGCGACTGGAGCCGTCGTATTAATGTCTAACCCAATCGTCATAGCCTGCCTTGTCGCGATCTTTAGTTGGTGGTTTTCCACCGGCATTATATTGGTCGCGGTCAGGCTGTGCGATCGATTGACCGCGGCACAGCGACAACTGATGTGCCTGTTGACTGTGCCCATTTTTGCGCTGGGTTTGATCGGGATCGAATTCAGCGCGCCGGTTTTGACCACATGGGCGGTCTATCAGGCATTTTTTTCCGTCCTCTGCGTTTGGGGCTGGATCGAATTTGCCTTTTTGACGGGCGTTATCACAGGTCCGAACATGTCGGAATGCCCACAAGGGATTGCACCGTTTGAACGGTTTGTCAGGGCATGGGGCACGTTGGCCTATCATGAAATTGCGCTTTTGGCGTCACTTGGCGTGATTGTCTATATCGGATGGGGCGCGCCAAACAGCTTTGGCATGTGGACCTTTGTCATTTTGTACTGCGCCCGTGTCTTTGCCAAACTGAACCTGTTTTTTGGGGTGCCACGGGTCAATGTTGAATTTGTCCCAAAGGCCTTGGCCCATTTAAACAGCCATTTTCGGATCACCTCGATGAACTGGTTTTTCCCTGTTTCGGTGACGCTTCTGACCTTTGCCTTGGCCTGTTGGATTGAACGTGTATATGCGCATACGCTTGATCCACAGGTCATTGGCTTTTCTTTATTATCTGCGCTGACGGCTTTGGCCTTGGTGGAACATTGGGTGATGGTTTTGCCTGTTCCAGATGCACGGCTTTGGCGTTGGATGATCCCTGACACACATAAACACATAGAACAAAAATATCGGCGAAAGGATTCCCATGGATTATGATGCACTGTTTGCAGACCAACTGCAAAAGTTAAAGAACGATGGTAATTATCGTATTTTCGCCGAACTTGAACGGAAATGCGGTGCGTTTCCCAAAGCCAAAAGCCATGATGATCACGGCCCGGACGAAGTGATCGTTTGGTGTTCCAATGATTATTTGGGCATGGGGCAGCATCCCGTTGTGCGCCAAGCAATGAAAGACGTGATCGACAGCAGCGGCTGTGGGGCAGGGGGCACGCGAAATATTTCGGGGACCAACCATCATCACCGTCTGTTGGAAAAAGAATTGGCAGATCTGCACGGCAAAGAGGCCGCGTTGCTGTTCACCTCTGGGTATGTTTCAAATTGGGCGGCGCTCAGCACATTGGGATCGATGTTGCCCAATGCTGTAATCTTGTCGGATGCGTTGAACCACGCAAGCATGATCGAAGGCATTCGCCATTCGCGGGCGGATAAGGTGATCTGGAAACACAATGATCCCGAAGATTTGGATCGCAAACTCTCTGCCATCCCCAATGATCGCCCCAAGATCGTGGCGTTTGAATCCGTCTATTCAATGGATGGCGATATCTGTCCCATGGATGAAATCGTCGAGGTCGCAGAAAAGCATGGCGCGATGACCTATTTGGACGAGGTTCATGCCGTTGGTCTTTATGGTCCATGCGGCGGCGGCGTGTCCGAAGAACGCGGCCTTGCCGACCGGATCACATTGATCGAGGGCACGCTTGGCAAAGCTTATGGCGTCATGGGGGGCTATATCACGGGGTCGACTCACTTGTGTGATTTTGTGCGGTCGTTTGCCAGCGGGTTCATTTTCACAACTGCGTTACCGCCTGCCGTTGCGGCGGGGGCACGCGCGTCGATTGCGCATCTAAAAACATCAAATGTCGAACGGATGAAACAACGCGAGCAGGTCAAAAAACTGCGCGCGGGATTGGATCGCGCAGGTATTCCGCATCTGGACAATCCGTCCCATATCATCCCTGTGATGATCAAAGACCCTGTTAAGTGTCGGGAATTGGCGGATATTTTGATGAACCAATATGGCATCTATGTTCAACCGATCAACTATCCGACTGTTCCCAAGGGCACCGAGCGGCTTCGCTTTACGCCATCGCCCTATCACACCGATGCAGACATTGACCATTTGATTGCGTCGCTGACTATCCTTTGGCGCCAATGCGCCTTGGCGCGGGCAGTGGCATAATCGTAAATGGCATGGTAGATAGGATGCCATACTACTATTTTGAATACTGTTGTGGAGACTAATATGAAATACATTGGTACTTTAGTCACGATCCTCAGCCTTGCCGCCGGTGCGGCAAGCGCGGAAAGCCATGCAACCGGAAATGCCGAGGATGGCGAAAAAGGGTTCAAAAAATGCAAGGCGTGTCACGTTATTGCTAAAGAAGATGGGACAGAGATCGTCAAAGGTGGCAAAACTGGCCCGAACCTATATGGCGTTGTCGGTCGTGTGGCAGGCAGCCTTGAAGGGTTCAAATATGGCGATAGCATCGTCGCATTGGGTGAGACAGGATTTGTATGGGCAGAAGAGGATTTTGTAACCTATCTGGCCGATCCAACCGATTTCTTGCGCACCAAATTGGATGACAAAAAAGCGAAATCCAAGATGTCGTTCAAACTTAATAAACAAGACGACGCATTGGACATCTGGGCATATTTAGCCTCAGTCACAGAATAAATATTTTTATGAGGCCTCGTGCACCGTGGATAAAATGATATCCACAATGATGTGCGGGGCCTCTTCTTGGATCAAGTGTCCATAGGTTGGAATTTCAATCAACTTTGCGGTCGTTATACGTCCCGCCCATTCCCGTGAAATATGGGGCGGCACCGTTTTGTCATGTGCCCCTGTGATCAAGCTTAGCGGAATTGTGGTTGCGGCCAAGCGATCCAAAAAGGCGCCTAAATCCCATTCGGCCATAAATTGCAGCGTGCCTTTGACATGTTGGCGCGACTGGAACAGATGGCAATAGGCGCGCAAGCTGTCAGCAGAAATCTGTGAACCCGTCCCTGCCAAAAGCCGTTTCACGCGATCCGTATCCTGTGCAATGGTGGATAAAATATGTGCCGAAAAGGGTGCGGCCGCGGCAAGTTTTGCGATATAGGGAAACATCACACCCGCGATGCCGGAAAATTGCCCAAAGGCTGCGTTCACGCAGATGACCTTTGGGGTGAGCTGTGCCGCATGCGCCAAGGTCATGGCGATTGCGGCCCCTGCAGAATGTCCGACGATAATATCGGGGGCAAAGTCATTTTGATCCAAAAACGCAGCTATTGCGCGGGTGCAAGCATCAAGGCCACTGTGCCCAACGGGGGGGACGGGTGAAAACCCGTGTCCAGGCAGGTCAATGGCACAGATCTGGCCCGCGTGCTCAAGCCCCGTCATAACCCCCGCCCAACTGTGGGTGGATGCGCATGTTCCGTGCAGCAACAAGATCTTTGGACCGCTGTTCCCGATCCATTGGCTGTGCCATGCAAAAGGCGATGCGCTGTTGAAGCGTGACGCAGTGCTGTGGGGCCACCACGATGGCATGGTCTGGCGTGTCATTGGTGTAAATGCGCTTGGGCACTGTCAAAAATGCCCTGCGCGTTGGCGCGGGGAAGGTTTATATATTTGCCTTGCATCGTATCCGCCAGCGTGGCCAATTCGGGATTGGCGCGGCGTCCGCAGTCAATAAAAAGCGTTGGAATATGTAATCCTAGTGCCTTGCGCGC
>RGAJ01000002.1 GCA_009920225.1 Paracoccaceae bacterium | reverse complement strand
AAGTTCGACCTTTTCCACACCCATTTTATCGGCTTTTTCTTGGCTGAGGAACGGATCAAAGGCGATGACCTTCATCTTCAAACCACGTGCGCGGTCACACACGATACCCCCGATGTTACCGGCACCGATCACGCCCAATGTTTTGGCGGTCAATTCAACACCCATGAACTTGGACTTTTCCCATTTCCCTGCATGTGTCGATGCAGAGGCTTCGGGGATTTGACGAGCAACCGCGAACATCATCGCGATCGCATGTTCTGCTGTGGTGATCATGTTGCCAAAGGGGGTGTTCATAACGATCACGCCCTTTTTCGACGCGGCCTCTTTGTCAACGTTATCAACGCCGATCCCTGCGCGGCCGACGACCTTGAGCTTGGTTGCTTTTTCAAGGATCGTTGGCGTGACTTTGGTTGCCGACCGGATCGCAAGACCATCATAGTTGCCGATGATTTCGGCCAGTTTTTCTTTGTCTTTTCCCAACTGGGGCATAAAATCAACGTCGATGCCACGATCACGGAAGATTTGAACAGCGGTTTCGCTAAGTTCATCAGAAACGAGTACTTTGGGTGCCATTTTAAAAGCTTTCTATAACAAGGGGGAAGCTTTTGCCCACCCATCGAAGATGGGCAAAAGCTGTCGAACGCAATGCGTCCGACGGGAACAGTTCATTATGCTTGTGCTTGGATTTCTTGGTCGAAGGCCCATTCAAGCCATGGCAACATGGCTTGAATGTCTGCGGTTTCCACCGTGCCGCCACACCAAATACGCAGGCCCGCAGGCGCATCGCGATAAGCGCCGATATCATAAGCCACGTTTTCAACATCCAATCGTTTCGCCACAGCCTTGGCAAAGGCCGCGCCGTCCTTGATACGATCATCCGTGAATTTCAAACAGACAGACGTGTTCGAGCGTGTCGCGGGATCATTTGCAAGATTGTCGATCCAATCACGTTGCGCACAGAAATCCCAAACAGCTTGCGCATTGGCCGTTGCGCGTGCGATCAAACCTGTCAATCCACCAACTGAACGTGCCCAATCCAAGGCAACAAGGTAGTCTTCGACCGCCAACATTGAGGGGGTGTTGATTGTTTCGCCGACAAAGATGCCTTCGATCAATTTACCACCTTTGGTCATACGAAAGAGTTTCGGCATCGGCCACGCAGGGGTGTAGGATTCGAGCCGTTCAACCGCACGCGGGGACAGAACCAAGATGCCGTGGGCCGCTTCGCCGCCCAGAACCTTTTGCCAGCTGAAGGTTGTGACGTCCAGTTTGTCCCATGGAAGATCCATCGCAAACGCGGCAGATGTCGCGTCGCAAATCGTTAAACCTGCGCGATCTGCGGGGATCACATCGCCGGTGGGCATGCGCACCCCTGAGGTGGTTCCATTCCAGGTGAACACAACATCTGTGTCATAATCAATCGCGGCCATATCGACGATGTCGCCATAGTCGGCGGTTTTGACATCTGCGTCGATCTTGAGCTGTTTCACAACATCTGTGACCCACCCCGATCCAAAGCTTTCCCAAGCAACCATGGTTGCCTTGCGTGCACCCAAAAGCGACCACATGGCCATTTCGACGGCGCCCGTATCCGACGCAGGAACGATGCCAATGCGATAGTCATCAGGGATGCCCAAAATTTCACGTGTGCCGTCAATTGCGGCCTTGAGTTTTACTTTGCCAACTGCAGCACGATGGGACCGCCCCAAGGGCGCATCGGCGAGTTTATCAAGTGTAAAGGTGGGGTTTTTGGCACAAGGGCCAGAAGAAAATTGTGCGCGTACAGGACGCGCAGATGGTTTATTAATAGCCATGTAGCTACCCTTTCAGATAATCGCCTCTCGTTGGGGAGAGGTGTCCCACCGACCGAGATAGTTGGGAAACGTGGCTTTCACAATCGGAAAAATATCGCTATAGCGGCACTTGATCAAAAAAATGCGACAGATTTGTCCCCTATCGGAAACTTGGCTCTTATGTTTACTGTTACGCTGATTGCTGCGCCCTTTGAAAAAACGCTCGATCTTGTCCTGATCGAAGCATTGCGAAATGCTTGGGGCGGAAACGAGATTCGGTGGCTAGCCCAAAACGAGGCTGCTGAATTCGAGGTTCCAGTCCAGCCAGATAACCAGTGGTCGGTATGGCAGGATATGCAAAATTTACGGATCGATTTGATTGTTCAACCGTCTGCAGGACGACGCAAGAAAATGCTGTTGGCGGACATGGACAGCACAATGATTGAACAAGAATGTATCGATGAATTGGCTGATGAAGCAGGCGTTGGCGATCGCGTCAAAGACATCACGGCCCGCGCGATGAACGGCGAACTGGACTTTGATGCCGCACTGACAGAACGCATTGGATTGCTACAGGGGCTGCCCACATCCATCATCGACAAGGTATTGGTGGAACGCATCACCTATATGCCCGGCGGCGATATTCTGCTGCGCACGATGAAATCAAACGGCGCCTACGCGGCCTTGGTGTCGGGCGGATTTACCGCATTCACGGCGAGGGTCGGCGCACATTTGGGTTTTGATGAAAATCATGCAAACAACTTGCTTATCGAGGGTGATCACCTTTCGGGCAAAGTGGGATTGCCGATTTTGGGCAAGCAAGCCAAAGTCGATCAATTGGAAAAGATCACCACAAAGCTGGGCATTCCCGAATCCGACGTGATTGCCGTTGGGGACGGGGCGAACGACCTTGGCATGCTGCATCGTGCGGGGACTGGCGTTGCGCTCCATGCCAAGCCATCGGTCGCGGCGCAATGCGATGTCCGGATCAATTTTTCCGATCTGCGCGCGCTGCTATATATTCAAGGTTATGCCGCAGACGACTTTGCCTAACCGGCATCGCGGTGCAAACGATCAAGACTGATCAATGACCGCGATGAAAAATCGACACGATGGGCACGATGCACGCACCGCTGATCAACCCAACAACACCCGCAAAAGCAGCGCCGCCAAGCCATTGAACAAGACCGGACAGGGGATAGTCGCCCGCGACTGTGTGTTGCACCGCGTGCATCAATTCTTCGGGCATATGCCAATTGTAATGCTCTGCCGCGTGGATCAAGATGCCACCGCCCACCCAAAGCATCGCCAAGGTTCCGACAAAGGACAATGTGGTCAAGAAATAGGGCATCGTTTTGATGATCCCACGTCCCAGACCGCCTAGCGCCCCATCCGGATTGCGTGACAAAAGATGCAAGCCAAAGTCATCCGCTTTGACAATAATGGCGACCGCTCCATAGACCAAAAATGTTACAAAGAACGCAACCACCAAAAGCGTAAGGGCTTGGGTTGTGAACGCTTCGCCGTTCACGGTCGAAAGGGCAAGCGTCATGATTTCGGCGGACAATATAAAATCGGTCCGAATAGCGCCTGCGATTGTTTGTTGTTCGGTCTTGGTCTTGGCGCTGGTTCCATCACCGTCCTTGTGGGTCAGCATCTCTAGAACTTTTTCGGCCCCTTCAAAGCATAAAAACAATCCACCCAAGATCAACAAAGGTGTGATGGCCCAAGGCGCAAATTGTGACAAGATCAACGCAGCGGGCAGGATGAACAAAAGCTTGTTCTTTAACGATCCCCACGCAATGCTTTTAATGATCGGCAATTCACGCGCTGCGGGAAATCCAACCACGTATTTTGGCGTCACAGCGGCATCATCCACCACAACACCCAATGATTTCGCGCTGGCTTTGGCTGCCGCGGCGGCTATGTCATCTGCCGATGCTGCCGCGGTTTTCGCGATCAACACGACGTCATCCAATAGTGCAAATAATCCTGAGCTCATGTCCCTACCCTTTTGTCCCACCACACCTAGCCGATAAATTGTTTGTGATTCAAGATAAAGGTGACGGTTTTGATATGGACATTGACAGGGCTTGGATCACAAAACAAACTATTGCCATTCAACGGTCAGGAGCCAGTCATGGAAACAGCGATTTTTGCAGGGGGGTGCTTTTGGGGGCTTGAGGATCTGATCCGACGTATCCCGGGTGTCCTTTCCACGCGCGTCGGATACACAGGCGGTCACGTGGACAATCCAACCTACAAACTGGTCTGTACAAAAACCACAGGCCATGCCGAGGCGGTCGAGATCAAATTTGACCCTGCGGTTGTGACCTACCGCAAGTTGCTTGAGCTGTTTTTCCAAATCCACGATCCAACCACCGTCGATCGACAAGGTAACGATATCGGCGACAGCTATCGTTCAGAAATATTTTACACGTCAGATGCACAAAAGGACGAAGCCATGCGCACGATTGCCGATGTCGACGCCTCTGGCATTTGGCCCGGTAAAGTGGTGACCAAGGTAACCACTGCCGTCACATTTTGGGAAGCCGAAGATTTTCACCAAGATTACCTTGTCAAACACCCTGATGGTTATACCTGCCATTTTCCACGCCCTGATTGGGTCTTGCCAAAGTCATCCTAAAACGTCATGCATGGTGTGTTCCTAGGACATCACCATGCAACCGATTACTGGCATTCTTTTGAAACTTTTGGCGGTCGCGTCATTCATCGTGATGTCATCGCTTGTAAAGCATGTGTCAGACACAATTCCACCAGGACAGACCGTATTTTTTAGGTCCTTTTTTGCCATCCCTGTCATTTTCGTGTGGATGTATTTGCGAAAAGATCTGTCCCAAGGGCTGTCCGTCGTGTCGCCCAAAGCGCATGTTTTCCGTGGCCTGATTGGCACATCGGCCATGATTTGTGGCTTTGCAGGTCTGGGTATGCTTCCCCTGCCCGAAGTGACGGCACTGGGCTATGCTGCCCCGCTGATCACGGTTGTGTTGGCCGCAATATTTTTGCACGAAAACGTGGGTGTTTTTCGATATTCGGCGGTCGGATTGGGGATGTTGGGCGTTTTTGTTGTGCTTGAACCGCGACTTACGTTTATCGGACAAACGCATTTGGAAACCACGGCCGCGCTTGGTGCGATGCTGATCCTGTTTGGTGCATTGTGTTCTGCGATGGCGCAAATTCATGTCCGCCAAATGGTGCAGGTCGAGCGCACGGCGTCGATTGTGTTTTACTTTTCTTTGACATCAACCGTCGTCTCTTTGTTTACGATCCCGTTTGGTTGGGCGGTTCCCGATCCTTTGACTGCGGCCATCCTTGTGGTTGTTGGTCTCTTGGGTGGTGTGGGTCAGATCTTACAAACGTCAAGTTATCGCTATGCCCCCGCATCTGTCGTGGCACCGTTTGAATACGCCTCCATGGTGTTTTCGATTTTGATTGGCTATTTTGTGTTTAGCGAGATCCCAACACCGCAAATGTTGGTGGGTGCGGGGCTCATCATCGCGGCGGGTGTCATCATTATTTTGCGCGAAGCGCAATTGGGATTGGAACGCACCAAAGCCCGCAAGGTCAAAACGCCAGTCGGGACCTAAGCTTCGTAAGCGGTCATCAAACGATAGATTGGGGCCAACAGCCATCGGCGTTTACGCCCCAATGGAAATCGTTTCGGCGCGTCGCGAAAAGCGGCAGGATAGGGATACGTGGTCGTCTTGCCTTGCGCCAAGTCCGCCAGAATGCCGCCTACGTAACTTGCCATCGCGACGCCATTGCCATGATATCCGAACCCTGCAAATCCGCCTTCGTATCCATCGATGGGCCCAACATATGGGGCAAGCGTTCGGTTCAACGCGACCAAACCGGACCAATAATGCGCCGTGGGCACATCGCGCCAGCTTGGAAACATGGCATCAAAGTCATGTCGGATGAGTTTTTGGATCGCACGTTCGGATCTGCGGTTGTATTTCAATCCACCGCGCATGCCAAACAGAAACCGGTTATCGGGCAACTTGCGAAAGTAATGCAGCAAAAATCGGGTATCATACGCCATTTGATCGCTGAACCAGCCCTGTTCGTGCTGTCGCTCTTGCGAAATCGGGTCCGTCACGATGACCGACGATTGAACAGGCATGTATCGGGCGCGCATCCAATCGGGCATGTCATCGGACGAATATCCGTTTGTCGCAATGATAAAGCGTTTCGCCACCACCCGCCCGTGATCTGTGCAAAGGTGATATCCGCTTGGCATCGGATCAATTCGCGACACGGGCGAGTGAGCAAAGACCATCGCCCCCTTGTCCATAGCCGCAGACAAAAGGCCCAGCGCGAATTTACGTGGGTTTAACGCAAACCCAATCGGTATGGTCAAACCGCCGTGAAAGGCACCCTTCATTCCCAGCTCGGCCAAGTCTTCGGTTGAATGAAGCGTTGCATTGACGCCGTAATCGTCCATCACGTGGATTTGATCGGTGACAAAACTTGCCGCGCGTTGGGGATTATGGGCCAACTGCGTCTCACCTGTGGAATGGGCATCTACGTCGATACCCAATGTATGGATCAGAGATTTCGCATTTTCGACCGCAGCCACTTCGGTTGCGCGATATAGCCTGCGCTCATCCTGACCAAAGCGTGCATCAAGCTGTTTATTGGTGATCTTGCCGCCGCCCAAACAACAAAACCCACCATTGCGCCCTGTGGCACCAAAGGTGGGGTAATTGGCATCTAACAAGGCGACTTTTAAGCCCGCAGAGGCCAGATGATACGCGGCGGAAATCCCCGTGAACCCTGCGCCAACAATAGCGACATCCACGGTGATTTCCCCTGAAACCGCGTCACATGAGGGGACCGGTGCGGTGGTTGTCCAAAAACAATCACGGACCGGATCTGCCCCATATGCCGCCGCTTCATAGACGCGTTTCATTCACCTGCACGCTCGGCCATTTGTTCATCGCGCTGCTGCCGAACGGCATTTCGTTTTGTGACAATCGATGCGGTCACAACGCCAATCGTCACAATCGCAATCATGATGGTCGACAATGCGTTGATTTCCGGACTGACCCCCAATCGAACGGCCGAAAAGATCTTAATCGGTAACGTCGTCGAAGACGGGCCAGAGGCAAAAGAGGCAATAACCAAATCGTCCAATGACAAGGTAAACGCCAACAGCCACCCTGACAAAACCGCAGGAGCAATGATCGGAAGTGTCACAAGGAAAAACGATTCCAAAGGCGTACATCCCAAGTCTTGCGCTGCTTCTTCTAAGGATTGATCAAAGCTCACCAAGCGCGACGAGACAACGACAGACACATAACACATCGAAAACGTGGTATGCGCCAAAACAATCGTCAGAACGCCGCGGTCCAAACCGATGCCGATGAAAAGCAACAACAGAGACAGGCCTGTAATTACCTCAGGCATCACCAAAGGGGCATAGATCATGCCCGAGAACATCGTGCGTCCCCAGAAACGGCCTGAGCGGACCAAAACATAAGCCGCCATCGTCCCCAAAATCGTAGCAAACGTTGACGACACAACAGCAACTCGAATTGTGACCCATGCGGCGTCAAGGAATGCTTCGTTCTGCAAAAGCTCGCCATACCATTTGGTTGAAAACCCTGCCCAGACCGTCACCAATTTGGATGCGTTGAATGAATAGATCACCAAGATGATCATAGGCAAGTACAAGAATGCAAAGCCTAATGTCAGCGCGGTTGTATTGAACCAAGATAAACGTCTCATCCTTCAGCCTCGCGCTGTTTTTGTTCATTGCGTTGGAACAGAACTATCGGAATGATCAAGATCAACAACAAGATCACCGCCACCGCCGAGGCCACAGGCCAATCGCGGTTCGAAAAGAATTCTTCCCACAGCACTTTACCGATCATCAATGTTTGTGATCCGCCCAACAACGAAGGAATAACGAATTCCCCCAAGGTCGGAATAAAGACCAAGAAACACCCGGCGATGATCCCATTTCTGGACAAGGGCCATGTTACCAGCCAAAAGGCCGACAGTTTCGAACACCCCAGATCCTCTGCGGCCTCAAGCAAACTGTCATCCAATTTTTCCAAGGCTGAATAAATCGGCAAAATCATAAAGGGCAAATACGTGTAAACGATCCCGATATAGACCGCGGTGGGTGTATTCAAAATGACCAAGGGTTGATCGATGAGACCTAGCCATAACAAGGCTTGGTTCACCAATCCCTCCTGGCCCAAGATCCCCATCCACGCGTAAACGCGGATCAAGAATGATGTCCAAAACGGCAAAATGACCAGCATCAACAAGGTTGGCCGCCATTCAGGCGCAGCGCGTGTCATCCCATACGCAATGGGATATCCGACCAGCAGCGTCATGAAGGTTGCGATGGACGCGATCTTAAGGCTGGAAAGATAGGCCTTCCAATACAAATCGTCTGACATCAGGAATTCAAAGGTTTCGAAATCCAATCCTTTGAAAAACGCGACAATGCCACCCCATCCTTCCGAAAACGTCAACGTCGGTGCATAGGGTGGAATCGAAATGACCGTATCCGACAGTGAAATTTTGATCACGATCAAAAATGGCACCAAAAACAGGGCCAAAAGCCAAATATATGGAACCGATATTAGGGCAAAACGGCGCATGATCTACCCCTTTAGACACACGCCAGCGGTCGTGGTAAACGATACCCAAACGGAATCATCCCATGTAAAATCGCGACGCGATAAACGACGGGTGTTTGCGGTTTGTGCTTTGATCGTTTGGCCCGATGGCATCTTGACGTAGTAAGTCGAAATATTACCCAAATATGCGATATCCAAAATCTTACCCTCAAAGGCATTTGGCGTATCCGCAGGTTTTTCTGCAGAAATCGATACCTTTTCGGGCCGAATCGCAAAGTGAACCGCGTCACCCACACCAAATGATGCATCTGTGGCGGTGCCAACGATATTTGGCTGACCTTCGGCCCATACAATATGGACGTTTTCGTCCGTTTGCGTTGCACGGCCCTCGATGATGTTCACATCACCGATGAAATCCGCGACATAGACGGAATTTGGTGCCTCATAGATACGGGCAGGTGTGTCCACTTGAACCATGACACCTTCGTCCATAACCGCCACACGGCTGGCGACTGTCATCGCCTCTTCTTGGTCGTGGGTCACGATCACAAAGGTGGTTCCAGTCTTTTCTTGGATATCCATCAATTCAAACTGGGTTTCTTGGCGCAGCTTTTTATCCAACGCGCCCAATGGTTCATCCAAAAGCAACAATTTGGGCGCGCGCGCCAAAGATCGCGCCAAAGCAACCCGTTGACGTTGTCCGCCAGAAATCTGATGCGGTTTGCGATGCGCAAATTTTGACAGCCGCGTCAAACGCAGCATTTCATTCACACGATCGCTGATTGCGTCTTTGGGCAGCTTTTGCCGGCGCAGGCCAAACGCGATGTTGTCCCAAACGCTCAGATGCGGGAACAGCGCATAGGATTGGAACATCATGTTCACCGAACGTCTGTTCGGCGGGATGGCATCAATGTCTTGGCCCCCCAAAAAAATCTTGCCCTCGGTTGGGCGCTCAAAGCCCGCGAGCATGCGCATCATGGTGGTTTTCCCACAACCAGACGGGCCCAAAAGAGCAAAGAATTCGCGTTCGTAAATATCGATAGTCATGTCATCGATCGCAACAAAGTCGCCAAAGCGCTTTGTGACATTTTTGAACTGAATCAACGGTGCTAACGTGGGGTCGTCCCACGGCGCAAATACGGGTTTAGGTGTGGCGACTTGTACCATGATGCATCCCCAAAATGGATTAAAAAGCCCGCACAGCGCTTGTGCGGGCTTTGGTCGATATTATGTGCCGGATTTGATTTTGGTCCACAACCTCGTCACAGAACGCTGAACACGCGCATCATATGGCGTGATGGTGTATAGGTTTTCCAAAGTCGCAGCATCTGGATAGATCGCGGTATCGCCAATCACGTCTTCGACCAAGAATTCTTGAGACGCTTTGTTACCGTTTGCATAGTAAACATAGTTTGACGCAGCCGCCATGTTTTGCGCATCCAAGATAAAGTTTAGGAACTTGTGTGCGCCATCAGGGTTTGGTGCATCTGCAGGAATCGCCATTTGGTCGAACCACATCAACGCACCTTCGCTTGGGGCGTTATAAGCAATCTCAACACCGTTATCTGCTTCGGCTGCACGATCACGCGCCTGCAAGATGTCGCCTGACCAGCCAAAGGCCACACAGATTTCACCATTTGCCAAAGCGTTGATATATTCAGAGCTGTTGAATTTCTGAATATAGGGACGTACCGCCATCAAAACAGGTTCTGTTTTTGCAATGACGTCTGGGTCGTGGCTGTTGGGATCCTCGCCGATGTATTTCAACGCAGCGGGAATAATTTCGGTTGGCGCGTCTAGCATGTGGACACCACACGCCGCCAGTTTTTCCATGTTGGCAGGATTGAAGATCAATTCCAGTGATCCGATTGGCGCATCTGCACCCAAAATCTCTGTCACCTTTCCAACGTTCACACCAAGCCCCGTAGTACCCCACATGTAGTTGATAGAATATGCGTTATCTGGATCATACTGCGCAGTCCGCGCCGCAACGACATCCCAAAGATTGCCAATGTTTGGCAACTTGCTTGTGTCAAGCTTTTGGAATGCACCCGCTTGGATTTGGCGCTGCAAGAAGGTACCTGTTGGAACCACGAGGTCGTACCCCGACCCGCCAGCCAACATTTTAGTTTCCAAAACTTCGTTGCTATCGAACACATCGTAAATCAGGTCGATACCAGTTTCAGACTGGAATTTGGCCAACAACTCTTCGTCGATATAGTCGGACCAGTTATAAACGCGAACTTCTTCTGCGAAGGCTGTTCCAGCCAACACCGCAGCAACGGCAGTCGCGGACATTAGTCGTTTCATTCTCATACTCTCCCTTTGGATGGGTTTTTCGCCCACTTGGACAATTTGATCAAATTTTGCACAACATTGCAATAATTTTATGTTTTCACGGGAATGAAAAACACGCAAGAGAGGCCGTGTATTTTCCAAAAAAATCGTATAAAGTCAGGGTAGTTAAAGAGGATTTCGCAGTGAAAGAAAATAATGTTCCAGCTGGGCTTCCGGCGCATGAAACTGTGTATCGCGCCCTGCGTGAGCTGATTTTGTTTGGTGAATTAACACCTGGTTCGGCCGTCACCATCCAAGGATTGGTGGACACATTAGGTGCCGGAATGACCCCCGTGCGCGAGGCAATTCGCCGACTCACTGCCGAAGGTGCGCTGGTTTTTCAGGGCAATCGGCGCGTCTGCGTCCCCGTTTTGACCCAAGCGAATCTAGATGAATTGGCATATGCGCGCGCCGCAATTGAACGCCAATTGGTGTATTTAGCGGCAAAAAACATAACAGCTGCCGATATTGCGATACTGCGCAGCATCGATACAGCGCTGGATCAATCAATCGCACGTGGGGATGTGGGTGCATATCTGCGCCGTAACTATGAATTCCACAAGACGCTATATGATGTCGCCAAGGCCCCGATCCTTGCGCATTTGGCAGATGGCCTCTGGTTGCGCTTTGGCCCATCATTACGGGTGATATGTGGGCGACTGGGCACCCAAAGCTTGGTCGATCAACACAAACAAGCGATTCAAGCCATGATTGCGAACAACCCAACGGCTGCCGCAGACGCGATGGCCGCTGATGTGGGTCAAGGAATGGATCAAGTCACACAAGCGTTGAAACAGAAATAAAGATTCGCTGATTCGATTGACATTAAAAAATTTGATCATATTCTGACAATATCCGAATAACTGCCGTTTTCGGCCCCTATAGGGTATGATCATGACACATCTAAGCAACAGCATTTCCACATCCGAATTGCAACAACGCGACGCCGCGCATCATATGCATCCATTCACCACGCAGGCACAGCTATCGCAAAAGGGTGCGCGCGTGATCACCCACGCAAAGGGTGTTTATATTTACGACTCTGACGGTCACGAAATCCTCGATGGTATGGCGGGCCTTTGGTGCGTCAACATTGGATATGGCCGCGACGAACTGGCCGAGGTGGCGGCGCGCCAAATGCGCGATTTGCCATATTATAACACGTTTTTCCAAACCACGCACATTCCCGCTATTGAATTGTCTGAACGTTTGGCGCGACTGGCCCCTGGCGATTTGAACCATGTTTTCTATGCAGGTTCGGGATCCGAGGCCAACGATACCAACATCCGCATGGTCCGCCACTATTGGGCGTTAAAGGGCAAACCTGATAAGAATATCATCATCAGCCGTCACAACGCGTATCACGGATCCACCATTGGCGGCGGGTCGTTGGGCGGAATGACGGCGATGCATGAACAGGGTGGATTGCCGATTCCAAACATTCACCACATCAACCAACCAAATTGGTGGGCCGAAGCAGGCAACATGTCTGAGCAAGATTTCGGCCTCGCGCGCGCCCAAGAGCTTGAGCATGCGATTCTTGAACTTGGAGAGAATCGCGTTGCAGCGTTCATCGCGGAACCCGTTCAGGGCGCAGGTGGCGTGATTGTTGCGCCAGAAACCTATTGGCCCGAAATTCAGCGGATTTGTGACAAATATGAAATCCTTTTGATTGCTGACGAAGTGATCTGCGGATTTGGCCGCACGGGCAATTGGTTTGGATCACAGACGTTGAACATCCGCCCCCATATCATGACAATCGCCAAGGGCCTAAGTTCAGGATACCAACCCATTGGTGGATCGATCGTGTGTGATGAGGTAGCAAAAGTCATCGGCAGCGATGAATTCAACCATGGCTATACGTATAACGGCCACCCCGTTGCCGCAGCCGTCGCGAATGAGAACCTGCGCATCATCGAAGATGAGGGCATAGTAGATACTGTGCGCAACTCTACCGCGCCATATCTCAAAGAAAAATGGGAATCACTTGTCTCACACCCAATGGTGGGAGAGGCCAAGATCGTTGGCATGATGGGTTCGATTGCGTTGACCCCGAACAAAGATACTCGTGCCAAGTTCAAAGCGGATACTGGCACAGTTGGCTACATCTGCCGTGAAAAATGCTTTGCGAACAATCTCATCATGCGTCATGTCGGTGACCGTATGATCATTTCACCACCTTTGGTTATTTCAAAGGACGAAGTTGATATTTTGATCACACGCGCCTTGAAATCCTTGGACCAAGGGATGGAAGAGGTTCGCAAGCAAGGGCTTTGGGAAGCCGCAGAATAAACCTGCGGCTTCACGTCAACGGGATCACCAAACCGACGCAAATCAGCAATATGCCAGATGTCACATTCAATCGCCGCACGGCCGCAGGCGATTGAATGATCTTGCGCATTCTGTGCACCAATAACGCCAACACCGAATTGCCAAGCAGCGGAATACTCGCGGATATCGCACAGATGGCAGCGATATCAATGACGGTAAGTTGTGTGATATCAAAAAATCCGGGCAAGACACCCATATAGAATAATATCGCTTTTGGGTTGCTTATGATAATCGCAACACCGGCAGAAAATCCGGATCCCCAATGACCACGCCCAGCGCCAACGGAAATGCCGATGAAAATCCGCCTGATAGCGTGCGCGCAATCAACGCCACCCAAACAGGGCCCGGCGTTAGAAACAAGATAAATATTCCAAACGCATAGAGCGCCAAATCAACAAAGGATGAATTCATTCCAAATCACCGTTCCAAAACCGAAGACGTGTTTTCGGTGTCAAATACTTCAAAATATTGGGCACGATCACTGAGCTCAGAAAACAAAGACTGTTCTGTTCCCGTCATCCATGCCTGAGCCCCAAGCGCGCATATTTCATCATAAAGCGCGGCACGCCGTCCGGTATCAAGATGGGCGGACACCTCATCCAACAAGATAATCGGCGGCGAACCCAAATCTTGGGCAAGCGAACGGGCATTGGCCAAGATCATTGACACAAGCAACGCCTTTTGTTCGCCGGTGGAACAATCGCTTGCGGGGACGCCCTTGGCGGCAAAGGTTCCGATCATGTCACACCGATGTGGGCCGATTAGCGTGCGCCCTGCCGCCAAATCTTGGCCACGGCTGTCTGCCAGCGCGGTTTGCAAATCATCCTCTGACGTCGGCATTTCCCCGTCAGAATGTTCAAGCTGAAGGTCAGCAACCGGAAAGGCCGTCTGCGCGTCCTGCTGTGCTGCGACTATCCGCGAAAGGGTTTGTTGCCGTGCAATATGGATGGCGTGCCCTGCGCGCGCCATTTGCGCCTCGAGCGCGCGATACCAATGCCCGTCGCGCACCTGATCTTTCAACAACCGATTCCGCTCGCGCATCGCCTTTTCATAGGCAAGCGAGGTTTCTGCATGTTCGGGAAACATCGACAGGGTCATGCGATCCAAAAATCGCCGCCGATTGTCGGCCCCTTCGATCCACAGGCGGTCCATCGATGGCACCAACCAAACGACACGTGACATCTGGCCCAAGGCACCATGGGTTGCGGATTTCCCATCAATTTCAATGCGTCGCGCCGATCCGTTTTCGGAGAACGTATCGACCTCATGAACCCCATCCGTTGCGGATAAGGTTGCGCGTAATTTCCAACCCAACGCTTCGGGCCGGCGCGTCATGTCGTGTGCACCCGCACGACGCATCCCACGACCTGGGGAAAACAGCGACACAGCTTCTAAGATGTTTGTTTTGCCTGATCCGTTCGACCCAAACAAAACAACGGGCCGCCCATCTAAGGACAGCCGCGTTAATTTATGTGATCGGAAATGCGATAGGGTCAGGTTGGAAAGGGATAACATGACCCTAGCTTTTTACGGTTTGCGGGTCAGACACGCATTGGCATAACAACATAGACCGCGGTGGTATCATTCCCTTCGCGCATCAATGTTGGATCACCCGAAGAATTGAACATGAAAACAGCGTTTTCACGATCAACTTGGCTTGCGATTTCCAAAAGGTATTTCGCGTTGAACCCGATTTCCAAACGCTCGTCACCGTACGCCACGGCAAGCTCTTCTTCGGCGGCGCCGCTGTCAGGCGAGTTTACGGACAGGATCAGGCGATCTTCGTCCAAAGACAGCTTTACCGCGCGGGACCGTTCGGATGATACGGTTGCCACACGATCCACGGCCTTGGCGAATTCGCTGGCGTCGACTTCCATACGGCGGGTGTTCCCAGTGGGGATCACGCGGGTATAATCGGGGAATGTCCCGTCAATCACCTTGGAGGTCAGGGTAATGGTCGGCGTTGCAAAACGAACCTTGGTCTCTGACACGGACACAGCGATCTGTGCTTCGTTGTCATCCAAAAGCTTGCGCAATTCGCCCACAGTTTTGCGTGGAATAATCACACCGGGTGTGTCGGATGCCCCATCGGGTAAATCGGCGTCAATGCGCGCCAAGCGATGACCGTCAGTCGCCACACAGCGAAGCACTTTACCCCCATCAGAATCCGCGACATGCAGATACACACCGTTCAGATAATACCGTGTCTCTTCGGTCGAAATTGCAAATTTTGATTTATCAAACAACCGACGCAGCACAGGCGCAGGCGCCGAAAAATTCGCGCTGTATTCCGACGATGCCATGACTGGGAAATCTTCTTTCGGCAGCGTCGCAAGTGAAAAGTTGGAACGGCCCGCTTCGACGGTCAGGCGCCCTTTGGCGCTGTCATCAGTGAGGGTCACCATCGCCCCATCAGGAAGCTTGCGCACAATCTCATGCAGGGTCACGGCAGACACGGTGGTTGCGCCGCCGCGTTCGACCATGGCATTGGCCTTGTCCAGAACTTCGATGTCCAAATCGGTTGCGCGGAATGACACGCTGTCACCGTCTGCTTCGATAAGGACGTTAGCAAGGATTGGAATCGTGTTGCGACGTTCCACAACGGATTGGGCTTGGGACACAGCTTTTAACAAAGTGCTGCGTTCAATGCTAAGTTTCATAATACTTGCTCCTCTCCTAGCCGGGACAAGCACGATACCTTAAAATACCACCGGCTCAAGTCTTTTTTCTGTTGTCCCTGTAAATAAAAACACCGTCAAGGCCTAAGACGCGTTGACGGTGATAAATCCACTTGTTTTCGCGGTATTTACGCTTCTAACGCGCGGCGCAGCATTTCCAAATCTTCGGCGATTTGCCCGTCTTGAATCTTGAGCTCTTCTACGCGCTTCACGCCATGCAAAACGGTTGTGTGATCGCGTCCACCAAAGCGGCGGCCGATCTCGGGCAAGCTGCGGCTGGTCATTTGCTTGGCCAAATACATCGCGATTTGACGGGGCCGCGCATAGGTGCGCAAGCGTTTCGGGCCGATCATATCCGACAGGCGAATATTGTAATGCTCTGCCACACGGCGCTGAATTTCTTCGACGGTGATTTTGCGTTCTGAGGCGCGCAAGACATCTGCCAAACAATCTTGGGCAACATCCAAGGTAATGTGACGACCAATAAGGGACGCAAACGCAAACAAGCGGGTCAATGCACCCTCTAACACACGGACATTGGTTGAGATGCGGTGCGCCAGAAACTCTAACACGTTGTTATCGATTTGCAGATCCGGATATTGAACTCGATGCTGTTCGACTTTGGCTTGCAAAATCCCCAAACGCAATTCGTAATCTGTTGGATGAAGATCAACCACCAATCCGCATTGTAGGCGGCTTTTGATACGATCTTCCAAATCCTTGATTTCGCCGGGCGCGCGATCTGCGGAAATGATGATCTGTTTGTTTTGATCCACCAGCGCATTAAAGGTGTGAAAGAATTCTTCTTGTGTGCTGTCTTTGCCCGCGATGAATTGAACATCATCAACCATCAACACATCAACCGAACGAAACAGCTGCTTGAAGTCCATCATCTTGCGATCCCGCAGCGCTTGCACAAAGCGATACATGAATTGTTCTGCCGACAAATACACAACGTTCAAATCAGGTCTGTTTCGATGTAATTCCCATGCAATCGCATGCATCAAGTGCGTTTTGCCCAATCCCACACCGCCGTAAAGGAACAGGGGATTAAAGCTCACGACTTCGCCTTCACCGACGCGGCGCGCCGCAGCATGCGCCAATTCATTTGGCTTGCCGACGATAAACGTATCAAATGTGAAACGAGGATCAAGAGGCGCACCAGGCAGATCATCTGATTTCGCAAATGATACCGGCTGAGCAGGCGCAGGGCGCGCGCTTGCAACAACGGCTGTCGGGGTTGATTTTGCAACCGTGAACCGCACGCGACGAATAGAGTCGTTCACAGTGCTAAGTTGGTGGACAATCAGATCCGAAAAATTTTGCGCAACATAATTGCCCAAGAAATTGGTCGGAACAGACAGAACGGCAACATCATTTTCAACTGCACTAAATTCAATCGGGGCAATCCAGTTTTTGTAATTATGCGCACCTATCGTTTTCTCGATAGATTGCTTAATTGTGCCCCATTGCAGTTCGTTCATAATTCTGTGTCCCGGCCCGTACAGCGTCGCCATTGTCTGGCGTCAAAAAACAAAAAACTCTCATCGCATCACGAGTGATCCGTTCAAGTAAAATGTCAGAAATGGACAAAATAAAGCCTCGCAAATTGCGAATAGGTGTATCCCAAACCACCTGCTTCTAATCTGTCCCCCAAGTGCGATTCACTCGCTTGGTCACGTTAGCAATTTCAAACTGCGTCGAGCAACAGAACTATGCACTTGACTCGGATTTTTTTTGAAAAGAATCTATCTGGGTGTTTTTCCACTCCCCAGACACAAAAAAGGCGCCGCAAAAATGCAGCGCGTTTTTTAAGGTCGTCGAACGCGAAAATTAAGCGATTGCTTTTACGCGTGCTGACAGACGTGACATTTTGCGAGACGCTGTGTTCTTGTGGAACACGCCCTTTGTCACACCACGCATAAGCTCTGGCTGAGCTACGCGTAACGCTTCAACTGCTGCGTCTTTGTTGCCGCTTACGATCGCTTCTTCGACTTTGCGAAGGAATGTGCGAATGCGTGAGCGACGCGCTTTGTTTACTTCTGTGCGGCGCTCAGTTTGGCGCGCGCGTTTCTTGGATTGAGGCGTATTTGCCATAAGTCTCTCATCCCACTGCTTGGGTTACGTATGTTCTGAATTCGGGTCTTTAGGGCCGACTCACGCCCGAGTCAACAGGGCAAACTGGGAATTGGTCAAAAAACACGAACATCAGGGCTATTTATCGCGAAATTGTGGTTCGCGCTTTTCGGTAAAGGCACTCATGCCTTCTTTTTGGTCTTCGGTCGCGAACATTGAATGGAACAAACGGCGTTCCAACAATAACCCTTCGCTTAGGGTGGTTTCGTATGAACGATTTACGGCCTCTTTGGCGGCCATGACGGCAACCATTGATTTCTCTGCGATTTTTGCAGCGGCGGCCATCGCCTCGTCCATCAGCTTTTTGGTCGGCACCACACGGCTGACCAAGCCACAACGCTCGGCCTCTTCAGCGTCCATAAAACGCCCTGTGAGGTTCATGTCCATCGCCTTGGACTTGCCAATCGACCGGGTCAACCGCTGTGTGCCACCCATGCCGGCGATGACGCCTAGGTTGATTTCTGGTTGACCAAATTTTGCATTGTCTGCCGCGATGATAAAATCGCACAGCATCGCCAACTCACATCCGCCGCCCAAAGCATAACCGGAAACAGCAGCAATGATCGGCTTGCGAATCCGTGTGATGCGGTTTGATTCTTCGGCGAACAAGTTTTCTTCAAAGACATCCGCAAATGTTTTCGTGCTCATCATTTTGATATCTGCACCCGCAGCAAACGCTTTTTCGGATCCAGTGATAATCACACAACGGACTTTGTCATTTTTTTGTGCGCTTTCTAACGCATCCGTCAACTCTGACAGCAATTGATCATTCAACGCGTTCAACGCATCAGGGCGGTTCAATTTCATAACCGCGATGTGGTCTTCGATCTCTACGATGATCGTCTCATAAGCCATGAAACAGTCTTTCGGTTGTTTTCTCAGGCACGTTCAATACCATGCCTGACAGTTGGATCAAGCTATCTTTGACACGATGGGCAGAAGAAACTGGATCGCCCTGACTGAACAAGACGTTCAATTGGGGCAGAACATTCAATGTTTTTGCAGGTTTCGCCCTCGCGGCCATAGACGTCAAAGCTATGTTGGAAATATCCCAATTCTCCGTCAGCTTGCCGAAAATCACGCAGCGAAGACCCACCTGCCTCAATCGCGGCCGTCAAAACATCCCGAATAGTGGGAATCAGATTCGCGATTTCGTCCTGTGTGATATCCCGCGCCAAACGGGTCGGATGAATGCCCGTGCGATGCAAAACTTCGCAGACATAGATGTTCCCCAATCCTGCAACAACAGATTGATCCAGCAAAACCGATTTAATTGGCGATTTCTTGGCGCCTATTTTTTGGGCAAGATAGGATTGATTAAAGCTGTTCGAAAATGGCTCTGGCCCCAAGACTTTGATCAGAGGGTGCGCCTCCAACTCATCGGTCGCAATCAAATCCATGGCACCAAATCTGCGCGGGTCATTAAAGGTCACGCGTGCACCATTATCCAAATCAAACACAACATGATCGTGTTTTTGCGCCATTGGATGGGTGTGGACAAATTGGCCCAAGGGATCGCCCGACACCAACATGCGCCCCGACATACCCAGATGAATTAACAGGGTTTCCTGACTGCTGAGATCGGCCAATATGTATTTCGACCGACGGTGCATACGCATCACGCGCCGCCCCGTGATGCGATCTGCCATATTCGCAGGGAACGGCCACCGCAAATCTGGGCGGTTCACAGATGCCGTTGCGATAACAGCCCCCGTCATCGCAGGCGCAAGGCCACGCATGACTGTTTCAACTTCGGGTAATTCTGGCATGATGACGATCCTATGCTTCTCAGTCCGTCATAGCCAAAAACCCAGCCGCCTCCAACATGAAGGTATCTATTTTTTAGCCTTTTTAAATTTTTGATGCCGACGCCGCATGCGATGTGCCGAAGGTGAATTTTCATACCACAGATTGGCCGCGCACAGTGCTGCGGCGGCGCAGGTAATGAAAAATGATAAACTTAAACCTGACACTGGATACTCGTCTTCGTTTGCGAACAAGTTGAAAATACCCAGTGTTCAAGGCAAAATTATGACCATTTCATGTTGGTTTTTATCCTCTGAATCCAAAAGACCGCATTGCAACATAGGCCGATCCCTATATATGAATGGCCAAGCGCAAGGATGATGACATGACCGACGATACGCAAACGACGACACATTTTGGTTTTCAGACCGTTCCAGAATCTGAAAAGGCATCAAAGGTCCAAGGGGTGTTTGGCAGCGTCGCATCCAAATATGATATCATGAACGATGTGATGTCGATGGGAATTCATCGTATCTGGAAGGATGCAATGATGGATTGGATTGCCCCCCGCGCAGGACAACGTTTGTTGGATGTTGCCGGTGGAACCGGTGATATTTCATTTCGTTTCTTGAAACGTGCAGGCTATGGACACGCAACCGTTTGCGATCTGACGGAACCGATGCTGATCGAAGGGCGCAAGCGCGCCGAAGCCGATCAAATGGCAGATCAACTGAATTGGGTTGTGGGCGATGCCATGGCCCTGCCGTTCGATGACAACACATTCGACGTTTACACCATCAGCTTTGGTATCCGAAACGTGACCCGTCCCCAAGATGCATTGAACGAAGCCTATCGCGTTCTGAAACCCGGCGGTCGTTTGATGGTATTGGAATTTTCCCATATCCCGAACGATATGATGCAGTGGATGTACGACAAATATTCATTCAATTTCATTCCAACCATGGGAAAAATTATTGCTAACGATCGTGACAGCTATCAATATTTGGTGGAATCCATCCGCAAGTTTCCAGACCAAGATACGTTTTTAAATATGGTGCGTGCTGCCGGTTTCGAAAATGCAAAGTACCGCAATTTGACGATGGGCATCGCGTGTTTGCATTCAGGTTGGAAAATCTAAATGCGCGGACCTCATAATATCATTCGCCTTGTCCGTACGGGCGCGACCTTGGAACGTACCGGCGCGATGCGCGTGATCTTAAACGCGATGGAAGCACCGCGAACCTTGCGCGTTGCTGCGCGGGTTCTGGGTTGGCCGTTTCAGTTTTTGGGGCTTAAGGGTGATCCGACAATGCCACCCGTCACGCGCGCCCTGACGGCACTTGGGCCGGCATATATTAAATTTGGTCAAATTCTATCGACACGGCCCGATGTGGTGGGGGATGAATTAGCCCAACAGCTTCGGGTTCTTCAGGATAAGCTCCCCCCATTTTCGACCCAAGCTGCAAAAGCCAGTTTTGAAAATGAAACGGGTCTAAACCCTGACACAATCTTTTCTGAGTTTTCCGAACCTGTCGCCGCCGCGTCGATCGCACAGGTTCACAAAGCGCGTTTGGCAGACACAGGCGAAATCGTCGCGGTCAAGGTCTTGCGCCCTGGAATCGAAAAAGCGTTTCGCCGCGATGTGGATGCGTTTTATTTCGCAGCACGGGTGATCGAAATCTTGGCCCCCTTTGCCCGCCGTTTGCGGCCCATGGACGTGATCGAGCATTTCGAAGGTGTGGTCTTGGGCGAATTGGACCTGCGCCTTGAAAGCGCCTCAGCATCCGAATTTGCGGCGAATACCGAAAAAGACGAAGGTTTCCGCGTACCCCATATCAAATGGGCCCTCTCAGGGCGGCGTGTCATGACGCTTGACTGGGTAGAGGGTTCGCCGCTTGGGGATAACGAAGTTTTGGATCAGATGGGGTTTGATCGCGTCGCATTGGGCGAACGTGTCCTACAGCTGTTCCTTCAGCACGCGCTGCGTGATGGATATTTCCATGCAGATATGCACCAAGGCAATCTTAAGGTTGGGGATGACGGCGCGATTGTTGCCTTTGACTTTGGGATCATGGGGCATATCGACGAATATACTCGCCGCGTCTATGCCGAAATTTTATTTGGCTTTATTCGCCGTGATTATCAGCGCGTCGCAGAAGTCCATTTCGAAGCAGGCTATGTTCCTGCCTCGCAAGACGTTGATGAATTCGCCCGCGCCCTGCGTGCCGTTGGTGAACCCATCTTTGGTATGGACGCCACCCACATTTCCATGGGGCGTCTGTTGAACCACCTGTTTGAAGTGACCGAACGGTTTGGCATGGAAACCCGCACCGAATTGATTTTGCTACAACGCACAATGGTGGTCGTAGAAGGCGTCGCGCGGTCCCTAAGCCCGCAAATCAATATTTGGCAGGTCGCCAGACCCGTGGTCGAAAACTATATCCGCGACAGTATTGGGCCAAAGGCAGTCGTCAACGATCTGTTGAATACTTTGCGCGTTGTTGGCAGATTCGGCCCAAGGTTACCATCGCTGGTGGAACGCACCTTGATCCGTCAATCCAACGAAGAAGACGCACCGGTCAAGAAAATCAAATGGACGTTCTTGTACTGTTTGCTGATTGTTTTAGGGCTCTTTTCAAACGCAGCCGCGTTAATTTGGGTGGCCATGAACGTTTAGGATCGCAAGGCATAGACCTGATCGGCAGGCACAT
>RGAJ01000001.1 GCA_009920225.1 Paracoccaceae bacterium | reverse complement strand
AATGTCCAACTGGTCCGGCACGTCTGTATTCAAACCCACAACCACAAACCGCCCACCAAGGTTCGACAGGAAATACCCATCCATGAAAGGCGCATCAGGACACGGGGATCCGGGCTTACTGCGATGGGGCGCACCGGTCAAAGCGTCAACGCCGTTTAATCCAGACGCATCATAAGAACAGGGCATGGACAAACGACCGGAATTTACCAAAGGCCGCGCAAAAGGGTGATGTTCTGACAGATCCAAAACAGCATCGCGGAAAATGCGACTTGTTTCAGATTTTGGTGTGATGAAATCCGTGGACCGCGATGAATTCAAGATGTTCTCATCCGCCCCATGGATGCGTTCCACATCATAGGTATCCAACAAAGTCTCGGGCGCAGTACCATGAATGACATGCGCCAATTTCCAACCCAGATTGTCCACATCTTGCAAACCCGAATTGGCCCCACGCGCCCCAAACGGGGATACCTGATGCGCACTATCGCCCGCAAACAGCACCCGACCATGGCGAAATTTTTCCATCCGACGGCATTGGAACGTATAGATCGACACCCATTCCAATTCAAACGCCACATCATCGCCCAACATCGCCTTGAGGCGCGGGATGACATTTTCGGGTTTCTTTTCCTCTTCCTTGTCGATGTCCCACCCCAATTGCAGGTCGATGCGCCAAACCCCGTCGGGTTGTTTGTGCAACAACGCAGATTGCCCGCGGTTAAAAGGTGGATCAAACCAGAACCACCGTTCGGTCGGGAATTCGGCATCCATCGTGACATCTGCAATCAGGAAGTTGTCTTCAAAAACACGCCCCACGAAATCCAAACCCATCATCGACCGTGTCGGGCTGCCAGCCCCATCGCACGCAATCACCCAATCCGCCGCAATGTGATAGGGACCATCAGGAGTTTCTACGGTGAGATCAACGTGGCTGTCGTGCGGCTCAACCGCGCTCACACGTGAGCGGCCGCGAATATCGATGTTCAATGCGCGGGCGCGATTGACCAGATATTCTTCGAAATAATATTGTTGCAGGTTGATGAACGCTGGCCGTTTATGGCCGTCTTCGGGCAGCAGATTGAATTCATAGACCTTGCGGTCATCGAAAAACACCTTGCCCAAATTCCAAACAACACCCTTCTCGACCAAGGGATCGCCAAAGCCCAAACGATCCGCAATTTCCAAGGTCCGTTTCGCAAAACATATCGCACGGCTGCCAAAACTGACCTTGTCATTGTCGTCCAAAATAATGCTGTCGATGCCTTGTTGCTTTAGATCCACGGCCATCGCTAAACCAACAGGCCCCGCGCCGATAATAACGACCTTGTGCGCGGCAGGTTCTGCCGTCTGTTGGTCAACGGAGCGGGCATAGGGGTATAATGGTGTTTCAAAGATCTTGTTCATCTTTGCCTCAAATACTCAAATTGGGGTCATCACAGATGACCCCAAAGGTTAACCTTGTAATGCGTCCCACATGTCCATGTCGCGCTGCGCTGTCCAAATGCGAGGGGTATCAATACCACGCGCTTCGTCATAGGCACGTGCCACGTTGAAGGGCAGGCAATGTTCATAAATTGCGTAATCTTTGAACTTGAGATCGCATTCGGCACGCACCGCATCCCAAGCCTCTTTCAACGTGCCATTGCGGGCCGCCACACGGGCCGCGGGGCGGTAGGTTGAGGCCACAAAATCACGGGTATTTTCAATCGCTTTGTTCACCATATCCTTGCCGATCAAGGCATCACCGCGACCAGGCGCAATGGCATCGACATCAAAGGATTTGATATTGTCCAACGTATCCCCCCAGTCACTGAAATGACCGTCACCGCAATAGCAGGCGGAATGATATTCGACGATATCACCTGTAAACATGACATTTTGATCCGGCACGTGGATCACGATGTCGCCGGCTGTATGCGCACGACCCAGATGCATCAAATCAACGCGGCGGTTGCCCAGATAGACGGTCATTGATCCATCAAATGTTGTTGTGGGCCATGTCAGGCCGGGAATGCTTTCATGACCTTCGAACAAGCGTGGAAAGCGTTGGAATTCACTGTCCCAGTCTTCTTGGCCACGCTCAACCACCATGGCACGCGCGGCGTCGGACATGATAATTTGACTGGCGCCAAAGGCAGATGCGCCCAAGACGCGCACCGCGTGGTAATGCGTCAGCACAACGTGGCTGATGGGTTTATCGGTGACAGAGCGCACACATTCGATGACCTTGTTGGCCAAGCGTGGCGTTGCCTGTGCTTCGACGATCATCACGCTGTCGTCGCCAATAATTACGCCTGAATTGGGATCACCTTCGGCGGTAAAGGCATAAAGACCCTCGCCAACTTCGGTGAATGAAATTTTCTTTTCGGTCATGTCGCCTTGGGATGCGAATGCTTTTGCCATTGTGTTTTCCTGTTCCTGCTGTTGTCGCTCTTGGCATGTGTTGGGTGCCTTCGGCGAGAGTATTTTGACAAAGATGAAAGGTTATCTCTCATATGGGTTGGGGAGCGCGGGTTGCACAGTTCCTGAGCACAGGCCGAAACCAATTTGGTATCCGTTGCCCTTTGCAGCACCCGTCATTGTGACCGTATCCCCATCTTCGATGAAACTGCGCGTTTCGCCCGTGTTGAGGGTAAGTGGTTCTTTGCCCCCCCAGCTGAGTTCCAATAGACTGCCGCGCTGGTGTTTTTCTGCACCCGAGATTGTGCCTGACCCCAAAAGATCACCCGAATTCATTGGACAGCCCGACGTGGTGTGGTGCGCCAATTGTTGAGCGGCGGAGTAATACATCTCGCGGTAGTTGGTCCGAGCGATCGTGGTGGCAGTTTTGCCGGCCGGTGCAAGATCAACCGCAAGCTCAATATCATAGAGCATGGGTCCCGTATCACGCAGATGTGGGAGCAATTCAAATTCGCGCGCGGGTGTGTCAACGCGGAAGGGATCAAGGGCCGCCTTGGTCACAATCCATGGGCTGATCGTGGTTGCGGTGGCTTTCGCTTGGAATGGGCCCAAGGGTTGATATTCCCATGCCTGGATGTCGCGGGCAGACCAATCATTCAACAGCACGTAGCCGAAAATCATGTCATCCGCTTCGTCAACACTGACGGGACCATCAGACGATGACCCAACGATTGCACCCATTTCCAATTCAAAATCAAACCTGCGGCAAGGCAAGAACGCAGGCATATCGTGATCCGGGGATTTGAGTTGACCCCACGGGCGGCGCACGTCTGTGCCGCTGACCACAACGGACGAGGCGCGGCCGTTATATCCAATCGGGATGTGCAACCAATTTGGCGGCAAAGCATTTTCTGCGCCGCGAAACATCGTTCCAACATTCGTCGCGTGGTGACGACCGGCATAGAAATCCGTGTATTCCGATACCAGAAAAGGCATATGCATCGTAGCATCAGATTGCGGAACCAACAGCGCAGAGGCCGCGTCTTGATCAGCGCTGCCGCTGGCCAAGAGCGCGGTCAACTGCGCCCGAAGGTCCGCCCATGTGTCGGGGCCGAGCTCCATGATTTCGTTCCAGAAGGGCACATCGAAAACAGGGCCTTCGGCGATTGCAATCAATCCCTGTTCTTCTGCGGCTTGGACATCAAGGATCATATCGCCGATTGCCACACCGCAGCGTGGATCGCTGTGCGCTGTGGAAAACACGCCATAGGGAAGGTTATTCAGTGGAAACTGTGTGTCTGCACGATTGGCAGACGCGACCCAGCTTTGCAAAAGTGTCATATTATTTGGTCCCTTCGGTTCCATCGAATTTCTTTTCTATGTCCGACCAGCAATCAATGTAATCGTCCTGCAACGGCGCTTCTTTTGCGGCATAGGCGGTCAAATGCTGTGGAAAGCGCGTTTCAAACATGAATGACATGGTGTTGTCCAGCTTTTCGGCCTTAAGGTCCGCATTTGACGCACGCTCGAATGCGTTTTTATCGGGGCCATGTGGCAGCATCATGTTGTGCAGGCTCATGCCCCCGGGGATAAAGCCTTTGGGTTTTGCATCATATTGGCCGTAAATATTGCCCATCAGTTCGGACATGATATTTTTGTGGTACCACGGCGGACGGAACGTATTTTCCGCAACCATCCAGCGTTCACGGAACAAAACGAAATCAATATTCGCCGTGCCCGGCACACCCGAAGGCGCGGTCAAAACGGTAAAGATTGACGGATCTGGGTGATCAAACAAAATGGCCCCGACGGGGCAATAATTGCGCAGATCATATTTGTATGGGGCATAGTTGCCATGCCACGCGACAACGTCCAAGGGGGATTGGCCGATCTTGGTTTCATGGAATTGTCCGCACCATTTCACGGTCAGGGTGGATGGTGTTTCACGATCTTCGAACGCGGCGATTGGGGCTTTGAAATCGCGTGGGTTTGCAAGGCAATTCGCACCAATCGGACCCCGCGCTGGCAATTCGAATTTCTGTCCGTAATTTTCACAGACAAAGCCGCGGCATGGACCCTCTAACACTTCGACCCGATAAACCAGACCACGGGGAAGGATGGCGATTTCCTTTGGCTCTACATCAATGATACCCAGTTCGGTGCAAAACCGCAGGCGGCCTTCTTGGGGGACGACCAACATTTCGCTGTCGGCAGAAAAGAAATATTCATCCACCATCGATTTGGTGGCCAAATATATATGGCTTGCCATGCCGACTTGGGTGTTAACATCGCCCGCGGTCGTCATCGTGTGCATGCCCGTCAACCAGGTCAAAGCTTGGTCGCCATAGGATACCGGATCCCAACGATATTGACCCAAAGAAATCACATCAGGATCGACATTGGGTGCCGATTTCCAATATGGCAGATCAATCTTTGTGTATCGCGCGGAATGTTTCACAGAGGGGCGGATGCGATAAGTCCACGTGCGCTCGGGTGGATTTGCGGTGAAAGCTGTTCCAGACAATTGTTCGCCATAGAGCCCATAATTACATTTTTGTGGGCTGTTCATGCCCTGCGGTAAGGCGCCTGGCAGGGCTTCGGTTTCAAAATCATTCGCAAAGCCCGGCATATACCCTGGTGTTGTGCCTGCATGATGTGGCGCTTGGGTCAGACTATGTGGGTGAATTTGGTCTTTCATCAGATCCTCCATCGGAATTAAGAATCGTGGTAATAGTTGAAAATGTAACTAACAAGGCATAATCTACGCCTATGGAAAAAAATGACACCTTTGATCTCTGGCAGTTTTTGCCATATCTGTTGAACCAAGCGGCCGAGGCCAGCAGCTTGGAGTTTCAACAGGTTTACAAAGAACGCTATGGCCTGCTGCGTACCGAATGGCGGGTGCTCTTTCATTTGGGAATTTATGAACGCATCACCGCCAAAGAGATTTGCGAAAAGGCCAATATCCATAAAACCAAGGTCAGCCGCGCGGTGCAAAAGCTTGCACAACGACGGTATCTCACACGGGCGACTGATGCAAACGACCGTCGTCACGAATGGTTAAATCTGACATCGACAGGGCGTGCCGTGTTTGAAGACTTGTACACCTATGCCAAAAGCTATGACGTGAAACTGACCCAAGCCCTTGATCCCAACGAAGCGCGCATCTTGCGCACCGCTTTGATCAAACTGGCCAAAATCGACGCTTAGAAATTGGGCGTAACCCCAGGCAAATCAAGCGCCTTGATCAAGTCACGCAGTTCCTGACGTGCCGCAACGTTTGAAATATTAAGCTGTTTGACGCCCATATCCTTGAGGTCAAGCAAGGTTAACCCACGCGGGAACAATTCGCGGAAAATGACGCGTTCGTTAAAACCCGGCGCAATGCGGAACCCGATGCGCTTGGACAGTTTTTCCAAAGCGCGCTCCATCTTGATCTTGTTGACCATTTGCTGCGCGCCCATGCGGTTGCGAATAACGATCCAGTCGATTGGCTTTAACCCTGCTTGCGCACGCAATTGACGCGCGTTCCACACCATTTCGGAATAGACAGAGGGCCCTTCGATGGTTTCGCCATCTCCGCTGACATGTGCCAACAGGTCGAAATCAACAAAGCTGTCATTGAGTGGTGTGATCAGCGTATCCGCCAAAGAATGCGCAACTTGGCTTAGCCGCGTGTGCGATCCGGGGCAATCGATGACGATGAAATCGCTTGCGGGTTCTGCGGCGGCAATAGCGGCGGACAGGCGGTGATCATAGATGTTTTCACCGTCAGGGATCGACGCTTTGTCAATGTTGGGCAATTCGTAATAAGTCGGCGACGGAAGATCGATCCCCTCTTCCAGAAGATGCCGCACACGATTAAGCACATAGCGGCCAAACGTTTGCTGGCGCAGATCCAAATCAATCCCACCCACACGAAACCCAAGTCGGGCCAAGGCCGTTGCAACATGCATGGTCACGGTGGATTTTCCCGCACCACCCTTTTCATTTCCAACAACAATTATATGCGCCATGTGCTTGACCCTTACATTCTACTACGCGCTGTATATCCTTTGACAAAACCAAGGAAAAGCACTTGTTCCGATGACGGTGTAAAAAATACACGCGCGTTGCTAATCCCCGATTTTCGCGGTGAGCACGGGGGTGACGGGTTGTGCCATTTCTTCGAAATCGAAATTGTCCAGACGGCGGGCCCGCTTGCCTGCCTTGTCCGAGCTGATTTTGATTTCGGTGATGTCTTTTGCTGCTTGGGAAAAATGCCGATCTAGGTTTTCGACGCGCTGTCCCAATCGGTCTACATCCTGATACAACAATCCCAACTCGCGACGAATGGCGCCCGCCTGTTCACGCATGCGGGCGTCTTTCAAAATTGCACGCATCGTATTCAGCGTTGCCATACAGGTCGTCGGCGAAACGATCCACACCCGCGCGGCAAAACCATCGCGAACCAATTCGGGGAAATTGGCGTGCAGCTCGGCATAGACGGCCTCAGACGGCAAAAACATCAATGCACCATCTGCGGTTTCGCCTTCGATAATGTATTTTTCACTAATGTCTTTGATGTGGCGCCGTACCGATTGACGCAGCAATTTCGCAGCCTCATTCAGCTGCCAATCGGTGGTGGCCTTGCGCAGCGCTTCATAGGCCTCAAGGGGAAATTTGCTATCAATCGCGATTGGGCCTGGGGGGTTGGGCAGGTGGATCAAACAATCCGCTCTGCGACCGTTCGACAGCGTAGCCTGCATTGTATAGCTATCGCTGGGCAAGGCTTTGGTGACGATGTCATTTAACTGGATTTCCCCGAATGCCCCACGGGTTTGTTTGTTTGACAAGATATCTTGCAAAGACAACACATCACCAGACAGTTTTGTGATGTTTTCTTGTGCCTTATCGATGGACACCAAGCGCTGCTGCAATTCGCCCAAAGACTGCGCCGTGCGCCGCGCGGATCCGTGTAAATTTTCGTTCATTTGATTTTGCACTTGGGCAAGGCGCTGTTCCATCAACTGCAGCATGCTGCTTTGGGATTTGGCTTGGGCTTCTGACACGTGATGCAAGCCCCCCGCAAGGCGTTCTTGTCCATCGCCCAGCGCTTGGACCCGCTGCCCCAATGCCCCAATTTGATATGCAAGCGGCTCCGCCAAGCGCGCAGATTTTAATGCCGCCCGCACCGTGATGATCAACAACAGGACCACGAACACCACGGCACCTAGTACCGCCAAGATGAGGGGATCATTCAAATCAATCTGCGTCATGTGCGTCCAAACAATCGTTCAATATCCGACAGCTTTAGTTCAACATAGGTCGGGCGTCCATGGTTGCATTGGCCGGAATGGGGCGTTGTCTCCATCTCGCGCAAGAGGGCGTTCATTTCTTCGGCGCGCATCCACCGCCCCGACCGAATGGATCCGTGACAGGCAACACGGGAAAGGATTGCTTCGATTTTTTCCTGCACCAACTGGCTGCTGCCCCAATCGGACAATTCATCCATAATATCCTTTACCAAATCTGTGGCATTCACACGGCCCAAAATGGCAGGGGTTTCGCGAACTGCGATGGCAGACCCCCCAAACGCTTCGATCGTGAGGCCCAGTTTGGTCAGATCATCCGCGACCGATAAAATCATGGCACAGTCAGAGGGGGACAGTTCGATGATCTCGGGGATCAATAATGCCTGCGCTGCAACGCCATTTTCACGCATCTGGGTTTTAAGCTTTTCATAAACCAATCGTTCATGCGCGGCATGTTGATCGACAATCACGATACCCGTTTCGGTTTGGGCAATGATATAGTTTTCATGCACCTGCGCACGCGCCGCGCCCAAGGGATGGTGGGCTTGTGGTACCTGCTGCGCAGGCTCGGCATGCGTGATCGGTTCGACCCGCGCGGAATATTCCGACACCTCGGCAAAACCAAAATCTTGTGGCTGGGGGGCTTGGGATTGGTAATTTAACACGCGGGCACCAATAGAGGGGCGATCCATTTGATATTGGAATACGGGACGCGCGCCCTGTGGTTCTGTCCGCATTGCGCCCAACGTCGCGCCTGCCACCGTTGTCGAGGCACGATGCCCTGCATTGGCCAAGGCGTGCCGCAGGGCCGAGACGACCAACCCCCGCGCCAATCCCGGATCACGAAAGCGGACTTCGGATTTTGCGGGATGCACGTTCACATCGACCAAATGCGGGTCGCAATCAAAGAACAACGCCACCGCCGGATGTCGATCGCGCGACAGAAAATCGGCATAGGCCCCCCGCAATGCGCCAAGCAACAGTTTGTCCTTGACCGGACGACCGTTCACAAAGAAAAACTGCATCACCGCCGCCCCACGAGAATAGGTGGGAAGTGCGGCATAGCCCGTCAATCGCAATCCATCACGCGCGGCATCAATCTCCAATGCGTTTTCGGCAAATTCCGCACCCAAAACACGGGACAAACGCCCATGCAACGCGTCAAACAAATCGCCGCTTTCGGGATCAACGCGAAACATCAACCGATCCGCATCTTGGGACACATCCCGAAGCGTAAATCCAATCGCAGGCTCGGCCATCGCCAAACGCTTGATCACATCCACAACGGCCTGTGTTTCCGCACGATCTGTACGCATGAATTTCAATCGCGCAGGAGTCGCGTAAAACAAATCGCGCAATTCAACGACCGTACCGCCGTTTAATGCGGCGGGTTTCACCTCGGTCATTTTACCGCCCGTGACCGAGATTTGCGCGCCGTCAAATCCGGCCGCTCGGGACGAGATGGTTAATCGACCAACCGCACCCAGCGAAGGCAAGGCTTCGCCCCGAAATCCAAAGCTGTGGATATTCAACAAATCCGACCCGTCAATTTTTGATGTCGCATGCCGCGAGAGCGCCAAGGGCAATTCATCGCCCGACATTCCGCAGCCATCGTCGGTGACACGGATCAACGTTTTGCCCCCGTCGGCGATATCCACAGAAATCCGCCGCGCCCCTGCATCAATGGCGTTTTCCACCAACTCTTTGACCGCAGAAGCAGGGCGTTCAACAACTTCGCCTGCCGCAATTCGATTAATTGCGGCATCATCAAGTTGGCGAATGACGGGCCGATCTTGGCCGATATTGGGGTGTGCAGTGTTCATAACACTATCTCTAGCACGTTTTGTTACGATTCTTCTATTCTTCACGTCAGAAATAATTGTGGAAAGTTTGAACGATACTGTTGTGGTTAAAGTTTCCACTTTTCTCGGCATGAAAACGTGCTAGCGTCACACAAAACCAGAGGGCAGACCATGTATACAGTTATCGGATCACCAAATTCTCGGGCCTTTCGCGTCATTTGGATGTTGGAAGAAATAGAACAACCTTACGTATTAAATCCCGTCAAAGCAGGATCTACCGAGGCAAAGGCAATCAACCCCTCGGGCAAGGTCCCCGCGCTTTTGGTCGATGACGTTGTGATTACCGACAGCAGCGCAATCATGACCTTTTTGGCGGATCGTCATGATGCATTGACCTATCCCGCAGGGACGATTGAGCGCGCGCATCAAGACGCGTATTTGCACCGGATTAATGACGAAATTGATGCCGTTCTTTGGATGGCAGCCCGCCATAGCTTTGTGCTTCCCGAAGACAAGCGGGTTGCAGACGTCAAGCCCAGCTTGAAATGGGAATTTGAAAGAAACATAAACCGCTTGATGCAAGACATGGCTGGACCATTCCTTATGGGCGACAAAGTGACAGTGCCCGATTTGGTTTTGACCCATTGCGGCGGCTGGGCGATATCCGCAGGCTTTCCGATGGAGAATGACGCATTCAAAGCATACGCAAAGCGCGTTCGGGCCTCAAAGGGATTCGAAAGAGCCCAAAGTACCCGTTAATCCTTTGGTATTTTTTACAATACATAAGGACTATTTATATTCACTTTTATGAGTCCAATGGCGAATAAGATAGCTTTATTTCCCGATAAACTATCTTTTTGCCAAATATCCCAAACGTATCTTAAACGAAAGATAATTCATATACTTCAAAAGTAGGTAAAGCCGACGTTTTAGGCGCAATCCCAAACCATAAGTGGATTGCATCAACACGGATTTGGTCGTTTGCCGGACATTTTGAAAGTATTGATATGACACATAGAATTTTCAAATCACTTCCGTTGCTTTGTTTAACAAGCATAGCAGCATGTGGCGGCGGCGGCTCAAGCACTGGCAACAGCTCTGAATCCACTCCAACATTTTCCAAAACCCCAGAAATGGAGATAGATGACAAGATTCATCCAATCGTAGTCTTCGGCGGGAATTATAGTGCAGGATATACTGGACGTATTTCTACGAACGTACCTATTGCCGGACAATGGCTAGAGGCAACACCGGGCGAAGGGGCACTAGCTGGCGTCAGCCTGTTACAAAATGGATCCACGGGGACAATTGACATGTCCTCGCTTGCGGGGTTGATGGTGTTTGATACTGGCGCGGTGACACTTTCCAATTCCCAAGTCACCTTGGTCGACAAAGATGGATTTAACGCAGCTGGCATTTTGTCCGATGGATCAATTTCAATCGCCAATATGTCAACAAATGGCACCTATGATTACGCAATCTTGATCGATCAAAGTTATTCAATCAATGGCGTGACTTACGACGCCACTGGAATATTGGGATTGATTTCTGACCCGGCTGAAATGCCAACCTCGTTAAAAACGCGATACTCTGGTGAAGCCCACGCCATTATCGTGCAAGGGTCGCAAGTACCATCACGGGAACTGACCTTGTCATCAACGGTTACGGGTTTTCTGGTGGAACCTATCAAACCTTGTCAAACGGACGCGTGACAGACGTGACTGGTCAGAACACCGTCACGACAGGAAAAGGCGTATTCTTTGGTCAGGACGAGACGTTGAATGCGCCGGATGAAATTGGTGGCATGGTCTTTATCAAGGGCAACGACGGGATTGTGTCGGGTTGGTATATTGCCGATTGATCCTTGACGCGCGATCACACCTCTTTCGAATCGCGCGCAAACCTGTTTTTGTTATCGACATAGACTTGCGCTGATTTTTTCAGCGCCTCAACTTCGGCATCGGACAGCGACCGCACCGCTTTCGCCGGAGCGCCGACGATCAGGCTGTTATCTGGAAATTCTTTTCCCTCTGTCACCAGCGCATTGGCACCCACAATCGAATTATTGCCAATTTTTGCACCGTTCAAAATGGTCGCACCCATCCCGATCAAAGAATTGTTCCCGATCGTACACCCATGCACAATGGCATTATGGCCCACGGTGACGCCGTCGCCAATGCTTAATGGACATCCCAGATCTGAATGCAATGTTGCGCTTTCTTGGATATTGGTACGCGACCCGATGGTAATGGGTTCATTATCGCCACGAATGGTTGCCCCGAACCACACGCCAACATCATGGCCCAAAGTGACCAGCCCAATCACATAGGCGGTTGGCGCGACCCACACGCTTTCTTTGGGATAATCTGGCATCACTGAGCCAAGCGAGCAAATGGGCATATACGGATCCTTTCACGCAATATGGCTGGCAGTTTAGCGTGCACACCGCGCAGGACAAGCCGTATTTGTCAAAATCACCGAAGGTTAAACAAAGACAAAGTCAGACGATGACAATTCATCCGCCCCGACCCCATAGATAAGAATACTTGTGCCTTGGGCCCGAAACACAGCGCCTTCGTCGGTATCTGAAATCAAGAACATCGCAAACTCGGGGGAAAGGCCGTTAAATCCTGACAAATGGATCTTATCAACGCCAACGGTAAAGTCCCGATCAAAGCGTGCAATTTCGAACTGGTCAGCCTCGACAACAGTGACATCGGGGGTTTGAACTGTGGCAATTCGGTCCGATCCTTCGTTGGGACGAAACACGAAAATATCTGCACCTCGACCGCCCATGAGCGTGTCATTTCCAGCCCCGCCCATCAGGACGTCGGATCCACCCATTACTCCAATGCCGGCATCCCCGATCAAAATGTCATTGCCTGCATCCCCTTTGATCGTATCGTTTTGCACACCGCCCATCAAAAAGTCGTTGCCAATCCCGCCGCTTAGCATATTGAGCCCAGAAAATGTGCTAATCACATCGGACCCACCATCCCCGTTCAAATGATTGTTTCCCAATCCGTCGGTTAAAACATCGTTACCTGCCGCCCCAAACACGGTGTCGTTCCCCGCGTTTCCAACGATCATATTGCTGTATTTGTTCCCATAGATTTCATCGTTCCCCGATCCTGCGAACAGATTTTCAATATTGGTGTATCGCGCAATGATCATATTGCCGCGCAGGCCAAAGATGTCTGAGATGCCCTCTTGTTCAAGGGTGATCCATTGATCATGCGTGTCGTCGGAGACATCGATTGTGTCGCGCCCCCCCGCATCGAAAATCGTCAGCGCAAACGCCGTGGACAGTGATGAAAAATCATCCAGATACGTACCTGTGTTGCCATTTTGGCCATAGATCGTATCCCCCGAACTAGACGGATTGGGCCGGCCATACAGGTCTTGGATCGCCAAGATATCGGCAATCATCGGCGTGACAGGATATGCAAAGCTTGCATCAACGTAGGTGTTTTCTTTTTGATCGAAATACGACATGATGCTGGCCTGCCAGCTATCATTGGCGTAACCCGCATTTTTGGGATAGCTTGCCGATGAATTGTAATTCCCCGCGTGCGCCAAACCCAGAGCATGACCAATTTCGTGGATATAGGTCTGCATAGAATAGCTCGAATACTCGATCACAACTTTGTTGTTTTCATACGACCAATCACGTTGCACCCATTCGCGTGAAATAGAAATTTTTGCCGATGTGATTTCGCCTGATGACGTTGCGCGGACAAGAGCAAAGGCATCGCGTGAGGATGTCCCATGATTGAACACAAGATCAGCCTTAGACGTGGTTGGCGCAAAGCGTATCTCTGAATAGAGCGTCCAAATATCCAGTGCTGTGCGTGCAAAGACGCGTCCCGCGTCGTCCAAAGCTGACATATCATAACTGATCGTGTCACCGGTGCGGACATTAAAATTTTGCCGCGTGTCACCAAAATAAACCTGTCCGACATCCGTCAATTGATGGGCGATTTGATCGTAACTGTACACTGGCAACATGTCGTGATCTCCTGAATTGGTTCAGCGTGAACTTCATCAGAACAATCGCAGTCTTTCGTTAATGTCGCACCTGCAATAAGGTATGATATATATGACTATACGTCTTACATCGTTTGCGAAATGAATTTACATATCGTTTCAATTCGCCGTTTATGTAAAGATAGGTCACTTGGATCATCGGCCAGAATCACGCCACCCAAGCAGACCGTGCAAGATTGGAGAGTACAACATGCTTGGTTTGGGTTCCCGTCATATCCCTATCGTTGTGGCAGCTATAGGCACGGCTGTGTCGGCTGTCGCCTATTACCTAACTATTTGGCCAATTTATCCCCTACTGATTGTCGGCGCAATTTTGTTGATTGGCCTGCGCGATTTACTGCAACAGCGTCATGCGGTTTTGCGAAACTATCCGCTTTTGGGTCATATCCGGTATTTCTTGGAATTAATCCGCCCCGAAATTCGCCAGTATTTCCTTGAAGCTGACGACGACGAAGTCCCGTTTTCGCGTGAATCGCGTGCCATCGTGTATCAGCGCGCAAAAAACGTCGAGGACAAACGGCCCTTTGGGACCAAAAAGAACATCTATGGCAGTGGATATCAATGGATCACACATTCAATCCGCCCCAAGAAAATCGAAGATTCAAATTTCCGCATCACCATTGGCGGACCTGACTGCCTCCAACCCTATGATGCATCGATCTATAACATTTCCGCGATGAGCTTTGGCGCCCTGTCCGCAAATGCAATTTCTGCCCTAAACCGTGGCGCAAAGATCGGTGGCTTTGCCCATGACACAGGCGAAGGCGGCATCAGCCGATATCATAAAGAGGGTGACGGCGATCTGATTTACGAGATCGGCACAGGATACTTTGGCTGTCGTGACGCACATGGCAACTTTGACGAAGACAAATTCAAAGAAACCGCGCTCAGCGATCAGGTCAAGATGGTCGAAATCAAGCTGTCTCAGGGGGCGAAACCTGGTCAGGGGGGCATGCTGCCCGCCGCCAAAATCACGCCCGAAATCGCCGAAGCGCGTGGTATCCCGATGGACAAAGACTGCCTGTCACCCGCATCGCATTCCGCGTTTAGCACACCTTTGGAAATGATGCACTTCATCAAAAAGCTGCGTTATTTGTCAGGCGGAAAACCTGTCGGGTTCAAAATGTGTATCGGTCACCGCCGCGAATTTATGTGTATCGTTCGCGCGATGTTGGAAACAGATATCACGCCTGATTTCATCGTCATCGACGGAACAGAAGGCGGGACAGGTGCCGCACCAATGGAATTTGCAAACCACATTGGCATGCCATTGGTCGAAGGTCTGACCTTTGCGCATAACACCTTGCGCGGCGCGGGCATTCGGGATCGTATCAAGATTGGCGCGTCGGGCAAACTGATCCATGCCTTTGACATTGCTCGGACACTGGCATTAGGCGCAGATTGGTGTAATTCGGCACGCGGGTTCATGTTCTCAATCGGCTGCATTCAGGCTCAGGCCTGCCACACCAATCACTGCCCTGCGGGCGTCGCAACCCAAGATCCAGTGCGACAAAAGGCATTGAACGTCACGGACAAGGCACAGCGCGTCGCAAATTTCCATCGCAACACACTCAAAGCGCTTGCCGATATGACGGGTGCAGCGGGTCTGATGCATCCTTCGAATTTCTTGCCGCATCACCTCATGATGCGGGTCAACGATCGTGATATGGTGACAGGTCACGAAGTGTACCCGTATATGCCCGAAGGATTCTTGCTTCGTGAAGAAGAGGATACATTTGGGTATGTAGAACGCTGGAAACGATCAAGCTCGGCAAGCTTTGAACCATTCGATGGTGGAATTTAAGTCACGCAATGCTAAGAAATCTGCGCCCCTGATCGGGTGCAGATTTCATTTCAAAGCCCAATCGGCGGCGGCAGACCCCGCCCATGCCCCCGTGGACAGACACGCAGTTAACAAATAACCACCCGTCGGCGCATCCCAATCCATCATTTCGCCTGCGCAAAACACGCCCTGATGTCGTTTAAGCATCAACGTGTCATCCAAGGCATCCCATGCAATCCCGCCCACTGTTGAAATGGCTTCGTCCATGGGGCGCAAGGCAACACCAGACAACTTTGCAGTCTTAATCACATGCGCCAATTCCTTTGGGTCACGCGGCAGGTCCCCAACGATTTCACGCAACAGCGCCAGTTTGACGGGGGACAAATGCAGTGTTTTTCGTAGATGATTTGACAAACTATTCCGTCCCATCGGCCGTGAGAGTGCGGCCGTCACCTTTGCCCTGTCCCAATCTGGCAAAAGGTCAAAAGTAACCTCGCCAGTCTCGCGTATGCCGCACGACAGGGAATAGATACCACCGCCCTCGATACCTTTTTTGGACAACACGATCTCGCCTTGGCTTGTCATTCCGCCCGACGACATCGAGATCGATTTGACAGGGTGTCCCATGAATTTGTCCATGTGCGATGACCACGCAAAAGACACGGCAGAATTTGACGGAGCAAAGGGAACAAGAACAGACGCATCGATGGCTTGGGTCCATTTTCCATCCGCACCAAGCCGCGACCAACTGGCCCCACCCATGGCCATAACGATGACATCGGCAGCAATATTGCGAACGCCATCAGGCGTATCGACGATAGCGGTCAGGTTATCGTTACGCATCCATCGCCAATTCACATTACGCACAACCTCCAACCCATCCAAACGAGACAGCCACGCCCGCAAAAGGGGGGATGCCTTCATCACTTTGGGAAAGACGCGGCCACTGGATCCAACGAACACCTCACCACCCAATGCATTTGCCCAATCCATGACCTGTTGCGGCCCAAAGGCCTGCAGGATCTGCGCAAGTTGGGGGCCATCATAATTGGACAGAAACCGGTCAATCGCTTCATCTTTGGTCAGGTTCAAACCGGATTTTCCCGCCATCAGGAATTTGCGCCCAAAGGTTGGCTTTGCCTCGGCAATCGTCACGCGCAATCCGCGCTGTGCCATGGTTTCGGCAGCCATCAATCCAGCAGGGCCCCCGCCTATGACAAGCGCGTGTTTTTTCATTCCTGCGGCACGTCGGGTGAATTTTTAAATTCCACCACGCGGTGCGGATAGGGAATTTTAATGCCGTGATCACGCAGCGCGTTCCAGATGATGAACAAGACGTCTGATGTATATTTATTCTTACCATCGTCGATGCCGTTCACCCAAAACTCGACCGCGAAATTGATGCCGCTCTCGCCAAATCCGCGCAATTCACAATCGGGTGGAAAGGGTTTTGTCAACACTTCGGGATGTTTCAAAACCGCAGCTTCGATGATCCCAGAAACGAGGTTGATATCGGTATCATAGCTGACGGAAAAATCGGCCTCATATCTGTTTGCACTGCCTTGGTCGGAATAGTTCACGACGCGCGTGGTGATGAAATCTTCGTTTGGCACAACGATCCAGCGACCGTCATAGGTTTCCAAAATCATCGCACGCGCTGTTTGTTTGACGATTGTGCCCGCTTCGCCGCCATCAAGTTCGACGTAATCGCCAACGGTTGCTTGGCCTTCCAATAACAAGATCACGCCAGAGATAAAGTTTGATGCAATTTTTTGCAGACCAAACCCCAAGCCCACACCAACAGCGCCGCCCAACACCGCAAGCGATGTCAGCGATATCCCCATGATGTTCATCAACACCAAAAACGCGGCACCAAAGATCGCGATTTCCGCAGCTTTGACCGCCAATTGGCGGGTCGCTGGACGCATCTCTTGTTGTTTGTTGATAAAGCCAATGGATTGATCATTCGACCAACGGCCAAGCCAAAAGATGATCCCACCGACGACGATGAATTGGATCATCCAAAATAGGCTAAACGACAGATTGCCCAACGGAACGACGATGGCATCTAAACGGGCCGCGACAATGTCCAACAGCCCCAAAGCATAGAGCGCGCCAACAGGGATAAGAAAGAATTTCCCCAAAAGTTTGAGCATTGGATCGCGCAGCATGTCTTTGACAAAGATACGGATAGCAAGGAACAAAAACACACGTTTTCCGAATGCAATCACCGCGCCCGATCCAAAAATGGACCGCGTTACCGCTTCACCAATGCCCGTCAACGCATAGGCAAGCAGTGGCAACAAAAGCGGCAAGAACATCAGAACAAACAATCGCGCTTGCGCAAAGATTGAGGCATTGTCCATCTCTGGCGTCAAAACGCGTTTGATCACGGGCGTGGCCCGTTTCGAGATGACCACAGCCAGACCATAGGCCGCGATCAAAATCAGAAATTGCGACCATGCTGCGGGCGACAAAAGCCAGTCTTTGGCAATGTCCCAGCCCTGCTGAGCGAATTCAATTACCTTTACCGCGATTGGTGGTAGCCCATCCAATTCCATACCCAGACCCCTTGATTCCTTGCATCTATTGTTTTTTGGTTGGAATGTTACGAAATTACAACTGGTTTAACATGCCTGATCCAATTTGCCCACTCTGCGAACGCCCAATTCCGCCTGATGTTCCGCAGAGCCGTCATCATTTGATCCCGCGGCTCAAAGGCGGCAAAGATGGTCCAACGGTGTTGTTGCATCATGTCTGCCACAAAGAAATCCATTCCTGCCTGCGCGAGGCAGAGCTTGCGCGCGATTATAACACCATCGAAACCTTGCGCGATCACCCGCATTTGCAAAAGTTCATTGCATGGGTCGCAAAACGCCCGCCCAGTTTTCAATCACGCACCTCTGGTGGGCGTCGCAAGCGTTAATTGTGGGCGTCGATCATCGCTTTGATCGCTGCACTATGTTGGGCGGTTGCCGACACGCTATCGGCCAAAAGATCCTGTGCCGTTTGGATCAAATCATCTGGTTCGACGATGCGATCAATCAACCCATAGTCATAAGCCACATCAGCAGTGATTTTTTGCCCTGACATCAAAATCATTTTGGTGCGTGCGGGCCCAATCAAACCCGCCATGCGCCGCGGATCAGAGGGTTGGGGCAAAAAGCCCAGCTTCATCACTGGATAAAAGAATTTCGCACTTGGCACAGCGATGCGCAGGTCACACGCCAACGCCATGCCCATCGCGCCCCCTGCCAAGGTGCCATTAAGTGCGGCAATCGTCATACACTCTAACGCGGCGATACGAGACGACAGTTTTTCCCAAACCCCTGACGTAGCAAGCCCCGCTTTGGCGGCATCCAAATCGGCCCCTGCGGAAAACACCTTGCCAACCCCCGTTAGAATGAAACCACGGGCAGACTGCGCATCTAATGCTATTTGCGCCAAGTCTTCCAACATCTCTGGCGTCAAGGAATTGGCCTTGTCTGGGCGATTAAGGGTAACTGTCCAAATCCCCGTGTCAGATTTATCCAAATCTATCATATGAGCCCAACTCTTCGGCGAATATTCTCGTCGCGCAAGGATATCTCTAGCCCTGCGATGTCGTCGCGCACATCGCCGCACATCCACAGAATTGTTTTGGCGGGCCATTCGGGGGGAATATGATCTGACCAATCCAATTGGCTGATCGGATTTATGCCGGATGCTTTGATGTCCTTTTGCATTTGCGTGGCAACCGTACCAGGTGACAGACCCATAGCGCGGATGCCTTTTGATGCGTATTCAAGATGTAACATATCGGTCAACATGGCCGCTGCGGCCTTGGACGCGCAATAGGCGGACCATCCTTCCAACGGGTGATGCGCAGCACCTGAGGAAATCGTCAACACCGTTCCGTCCCCCTGTTTCACCATCTGAGGCAGGACCGCCTGCATCGCGTAAAACACGCCCTTGACGTTGATGTCGATCAATTCGGACCACGCTGCAGGATCTGCATCAGCCATATGGGCAATCGGCTGTAGCGCTGCGGCATTGTTGATCAATATATCAACGCCACCAAAACGCGTGATCGCGGTATCGACCAAAGTTTGCGAAAATGCAGGGTCCGCAATATCGCCTGCACATGCCAACGCCGTACCGCCAATTTCGGCCGCAATTTTATGAATGGCATCGTGGCTGCGCGCGGCCAGAATAACATTGGCCCCCGCGGCCGCAAAGGCGCGTGCCGTTGCTTCGCCGATCCCACGGCTTGCCCCTGTTACAATAACGGTTTTCTTGTCAAATCGGGTCATGTCGATCCCCAAAACTGTTGTCTCAATCCTTGATGACCTGTCAAGATCGGGAAAACAACCCTTGACCCAACAATTTTAACATCCCACTTTATGTGAAACAATGCACAGGACACCTCATGGGACACAGAGTATTTGGAGCAACGGTTTTTGGCGGTGTCACCCTGTTGGCAAATATTGCAGCCGCAGAGATTACAACAGCGCAGGTTTGGTCGGATATCGAACAACAGATCAAAGATGCCGGATATTTGATCGCTGCGACGAAAACGGTGAACGGTGATGCGCTGACCATTTCTGATTTGCAGATTGCGCAACTGATCCCTGATACAACGGCCCAGCTGATGTTTGACATCGGCACGATGACATTGTCGGCGGTATCACCAAATACAGTCAGCATTGAAATCCCGCAAACCTATCCCATCCGCGTCATACAAGACGATGGTTCAGACGAAGATTTTGCCTTGGACCTCATGCAATATGCAGATGACTTGCGCATCACCGCCACCGAGGCGGCGGATGATATCGCCTATAGCTACACCGCGAATACGGTGGGTGTAGAATTGGTCTCTGTCCAATCGCCAGAATTTGACCCAACGACAGACAGCGTGTCTGGCAGCATTGAATTCAAAAACATCACGGCCACTGCCCAAGGGCATGGGGATGCAAGCGCATCGCGGGATTTGTCAATTTCTGCTGACCTTTTGGAAATTAAGGTTGCGGCGCAATCCTCAGGTTCTGAGGTTTTTGACATCGACCTGCGCGCGGGTGTCAGCGGCCTGACATATGCAGAAAAAGTATCGCTGCCCATTGGTCATTCACAATCAGATATGGTTGCAGCATTGCGCGCGGGAATGACGATGACCTCTGCCGCAAGCAGCGACGCCACTGCTTTCAAAGTCACTGGAACAAGCGAAGATGGCGCATTTACCGCCGTATTTGATGCAGGACAATCTGACGCGACATCCTCGATCAGCGGTGAAACGGTCTATGTGCAGGGCAATACAAACGGGTTGGTGTTGGATCTGGCCATTCCCGACATTCCGATCCCGATCAGCGGACGCATGGATCAGGTGTCTTATGCCTTTGACATACCTGTTTCAGCCAAAGACACCGAACAATCTTTTGGCATCGCAATGAGCCTAACAGGCTTTGGGATGTCAGACGCGATTTGGTCGCTATTTGATCCGAATGCTTACCTGTCGCGCGATCCGGTATCTGCATCGTTTGAGATTTTGGGGAGGGGCAAACTTGGCCTAGATGTGTTGGATGAAACCAGTTTCCTTGAGGATCCTATTTATGGGCAGGATTTGGAACTGTCATCCCTGACAATCAAAAATATGAACATTGCAGGCGTCGGCGCCTCTGTATCGGCCGAGGGTGATTTCACGTTTGATAACACCGACCTAGACACCTATGACGGCGCGCCCCGCCCCGAGGGCGAAGGCAAAGTCGTCTTGTCGGGTTTGAACACCCTCATGTCGTCACTGTTGGACATGGGCATCATCGACAGCGAACAGATGTTTATGGCGCGCATGATGTTGGGCGGCTTTATGACACCCACAGGTGAGGATGAGCTTACGTCGGACTTCGAATTCACCCCCGACGGCGGATTTTATGCAAACGGCCAGCGCCTGCGGTAATTACACCCGCAGCGCAGGCAGGCCGACGCCCGTCGCCTCGAACCCGCCATCGACGGCAATAACTTGGCCGGTGACATAGGATGCTTTGGGGGAACATAGGAAAAAGATGACTTCTGCCAATTCGCGCTCGCTTCCGTATCGGTTCAGCGGGATCGCGTCATGGTAGGCTTGGATAATCTCGGGGGTATGAACCGCGATTGACAGCTTGGTTTTCACGGGACCTGGGGCGACAGCGTTTGCGCGAATACCGTATTCGCCCAATTCGCATGCCTGTTGTTTGGTCAGATGGATGACCGCTGCCTTTGACGTGCCATAGGCCACGCGCAAGGTCGATGCGCGCAATCCTGAAATCGACGCGATATTCACAATCGACCCGCGCGCGTCTTTTAACAAAGGCGTCAAGGCTTGGGTCAAATAAAACATACCATCAAGGTTTGTATCCATAATCTTGCGCCAAGTGGCTTGATCGCAGGCCTCAATCGGACCAAAATCCGCCACACCTGCATTGTTCACCAAACAATCCAAACGCCCAAAATCGGCACGAATTTTTGCAGCGATTTCGCCACCGGCTTGAGGATTGGACACATCGCAGACATAGGGTGTCGAACCTGCCATCGCAGCCGAGGTTTCGGCCAACGCGTCTTCGTCACGGTCCAACAAAATGGCATGATACCCGTTTTCAATAAAAAGCTCTGCGGTTGCTTTGCCAATCCCGCGTGCGCCACCGGTAACAAGAGCGATAGGTTGTGTCATGGGTCCTCACTTTTTGGCATACCATTTAACATTTTTATGCCAAACGAAAGCTAAAAAACGATGGTGGCTTGCTTTATCGGCCTCGAAACACTACCAGTTTATGAAATTATTGAGGTACTTTATGTTTGACACTGTGTTGTCCCTTTCAGATTTAAGTCAGAAAATGTTGGATGCCGCGAAACGCGCAGGCGCCGACCATGCGGATGTGGTTGCCACCCAAGGCACATCCATCAATATCGAAGTTTTAAAAGGCACCTTGGAAAAGGCGGAACGCTCGGAAGGCATTGATTTAGGCCTGCGCGTGTTCAAAGACGGGAAAATGGCCACGGTGTCAGGTTCGGATGTGCGCGACAACCTGATCGACATGATGGCAGAGCGCGCGGTTGCCATGGCGAACGAAGCCTTGGTTGACCCGTTCATTGGATTGGCAGACCCTGACCAACTGGCAAAAGACTGGGATGTCTCTGCGCTTGAGATTTTTGATTCAACGCCCGAACCCCACTCGGGTGATTTGGAAAACGATGCGCGGACCGCAGAAGCGGCGGCGCGTGCCATCGAAGGCGTGACCCAAGTGCAATCCGCCTCCGCAGGATTTGGCGTCTCGGAATTCTTTTTGGCGACATCAAATGGGTTTGCTGGCGGTTATCAGCGCAGCAGCCGATATACATCTTGTGTCGCAATTGCGGGACAGGGCGCGGGAATGGAACGCGACTATGACGGCGACAGCCGGATTTTCCAATCCGATCTACGCGATGCTTTCGACATCGGACAGTCTGCGGGGATGCGCGCTGTATCACGCTGCGCGCCGCGCAAACCACAAACCGGCACCTATCCCGTCATCTATGATGAACGTATTTCATCAGGGATCATAGGTCATTTGCTGTCTGCAATTAACGGATCATCGATTGCCCGTGGGTCATCATGGCTGCGCGATGGGTTGGGGGAACTTGTTCTGCCGGAACATCTGTCAGTCACCGAAGACCCCCACAGGCCCCGCGCAAACGGATCGCGGCCATTTGATGGCGAAGGTCTGGCAACGCGGTC